>DAOSWS010000037.1 GCA_035593605.1 Thermoanaerobaculia bacterium
TCTCCAGGCCCTCCTGGGCCCCGCCCGCGGCCTGGCCCTCTACGAAGCCCTGCATCAGTTCTGATATAAGAATATATTTTGTCTTTTCAAATTCTATTTTCCCTTTTGTGGTAATCTACTATGGGACGGAAAAGGGGAGAGATATGATAGGCACTTTTAGGCCATTTTGGAGGATAAAGTAACCTGAAATATAGAAGCAGTGGAAGGAGATAATTATGAGGCCACGTTTATATGAATCCATAGGATTCATTTTATTCATTCTGATCTTTTCCATATCACACATCCTGGCCCAGGAACTGAAAACCACCAAAATCTCAGAAGAAGACGCTATGTGGTGTATGGGCCAAGAGATTAAATATCAACAGCAGATGGCAGATTTTACAGAGAATTATAAGGAGGTGGCTTCTGCCATCTATGCCTTTCATTCTTCAAAACGAGAATATAATGAGTATGTTAGAGGGAGATGGCTGAATGATGCAAAATCCCAACGAATAGAAAAAGATCTTAATAATAAAAGAAATATTTGCCAAACATTAATAGAAAAATGGAATTCCAGATGGCAAAACGAATATATTCCCGCGGTAAGGGAATTCAATGCCCGCTGTACACGAATCGATCACTTTGAAGGTCTCTTAAATGCTGATTATGAACACTGGGGTTCAAATTCCCAAGATCTGACTTCACTTGCACCTATGGAGCAAGTCCTTTGCTTGATTGATCGGCGATGCATAATCCCATGGAACCAACTACAAGCAAGCCAAGTCAATGTTGTTGCACGCAGTATTGGTTGGGATACATGGGATTATGGAGGCTTTTTGGCTGATAAGAGCGGTTCAAGTTTTTCTGAAGCCCAAAATGCCGCTTTTTCCAAGTTGGCCTACATGGGAGTCGAACTTTGTAAAAAAAATTGTCCCATCGATCTAGGTGGGACGACATTCCGTTCATGTAGTGACTATTACCAGGGAGAATACCAACAGAATTGTACTAAAGGGGACTTGTCATGTCTTGAAAACTATGCAGAGAAGACACGAGCGTGCTGGGATAAGGCAAGTTTCCGATACACATGCGACGCATCCCTTCTTGTTGTGTACAATTATATGCCGTTCGGGTACATGGTCGATGTAAACCAGGTCCAACAAGTGAATTTCTGTGAATATGATGATGGTCTATATGATCGAAATTGGGATGAGCGTTGCGAAGTCTACTACAACGTTTGTTCTGACCCAGGGCCACACTGTCCGGAACTGTTGCCACCGTCTCTTCCAGAATGGGCAACTGACGGGCAGTAATAACTGTTTTTGAAGGTGTGAAAAAGCGTTATTAAATTGGAAAATTGAATTTATCCAACCTTTTTTTATTGTAGGGAATAATATGATTTAATTATCAAGTCATTCTTATATCTATTGACTATTAATTAATCTATGGTAATATATATTTGGAGTATTATGGAGGTTTTATGCTTTCTGCGTTCACACGAAAATCTTGCTTTTTCATAATATTCATTTTTTATTTATTCAATAATTTTTCAGTTACATTATTATCACAAGAATCACAAAATCAAAGACCTTGGTATAAAAATGTAAATACTAAGGATGAGAAGAGTTTACCTTCTTTTGATAATGAGCAGAAATTGGTAATACAAGAATACGAACAAAATAAAGCACTTCTTTTAGGAAAGCAAAATGAACTGAAATCCACCTCTGAACGATCTGAATCAAAATGTATATTTCAGTGTGAATTATTGAAAAATCGTGAAAAATGTGGTGAGTCATATAGGGGAATATCCTGCGATGTTGCATGCAAACGCGATTCAGTGAACAATTACTTTGCTTTTGGTAAAGCATGGTTAGAATGTCGACTTCAAGATGGTGAGAATCCTGCTGAAATAAACACTTTAAAGATGGATCTAATTAAGGAAAAATATATGGATATTGAGCATTTAAACGAATTGAAGAAGGAAGTTAAAGAAATGGAGAAAGGATTATCAATTAGTGAAATTCAATTACGGTCGCTCACGCCTGGATCTAATAAAAATCCATATCTTTCCCAAGATCAAACTTCAATGCATCGCGGAAACAAAGAGAAGATGGAGGCAATGGTAAAGCAGTTGAACGATACTACGGCTTCATCAAGCACCTCGAAATGGGATATTAAATATGACCCTCAGCAAGGTGATTATTACCTTATCAAGACACAATCCCCTGGACAGTCATCAACCGACCTTGCGGGGTCTCCATTATCAGTTAATGACATGAAGAACTCTTCAGCCAATAACGATAATACCAAGAGGGTAGATGCATCAGAGGATACTCAAAATGAGATATATAATGCCAAACATGATGATAAAACACCTAAGGCAGCTACAGAAAATACATTAAGAGATGATGAGGTAAATGAACAGTATTTAAGGTGGAAATTGGAACAGAGCAAATATATTGAGCTATGGGAATCAATGACTTCGGATGAAAAGAAACAGATCGAAATTTGGTTAATGAATGAAAGAAAGAATGGAACAATAGGGAGTATTGACCAGAAATGTACCCAGTGTAAAGGTTATCTGGGAAGACAAATAATGTCTAGCTATCATGCTGGCTCCTTGGCCAGTTTATTTTGTGTCTATGATGTATGGAGTACATGGAAATTAGGAGACTGTACGAAGTGCGAAAATCATTGCACAATAATAGATTGGAGGAAAATGTGCAGTGATGATATCTCAGTTCTTCGAAATAATGTGCAAGGTGATCAGTTCTACATTTGTGATAGTTTTTCTCAAGTTGGAAATTGAAATTTCCATCGCTACTCATAAGGAATTTCAATTCGCACTTATTCTAAAATCGTTTGACGAGGGAGCGGAAGCGGGAGAACTGCTTCGGGAAGGACGGCCACATCTCGGCGAACATTTTGCGCTGGTTCTGGGCTACCTGTTCGAGATGGCGGAGAAGTCGTCCGAGGTGAAGCGTGGCTTCGATTGCATTCTCGTCTCCCGAGCTCAGCCGCTCCGCAATCGATCGAATCCGGTTTCCCGCCACCCGGGCGTCCTGGTGGGCACCCAGGCAGTCCTGGTAGGCTACGAAGCGAGAGATGTGCTTCGAAAAAGACTTCGGATAGAAGGACGAAAAGAATTCACAGGTGTAGCGGAGTCCCTTAAAGTCGATCCGGAGGCGATGCAGTTCGTCCGGACTAAAGGAATCCGGTGTCCTGTCCAACCAGCGCCGTACCCGTTTTGATTTCTTAAGAATAAAGAGGGGAGCGGCATCGATCAGCGGCGCCGCTGCAAGGCCGCTCCTCCGGAAAAGAGAGGATTCGGGGCGAATGGATACAAGCTTTTTCAGGAGTGCGCGAAGGCGAGGAGAGGTCAGGGCGGTTTTCAGGGGAAGGATATGCCGATCCCGGTCACGCACGATTTCACGGAAAACAAGGTTCTGTGAATCTTCGGGAATATCGATGTCCTCCATCCAGCGGGATAGCTCCATGATTAGAACATCATCGTCCCGGACATCTCCCAGCAAAGAGGCGATCCAGCGCAGAGAATCCACCATTCGTGCCCTTTCCCGGGTAATCAGGATCCGTTGAAAGAGGCGAAGCGTGAACCTGAGTCTTCGCGTCGCCACCCGCATCTGGTGCAGGTATTCAGGATCGGATTGCTCCATGGTTCCGGGAAGGTTGGCTTCCATCAGCCAGCCCTGAGAGACCAGGATGGCCGATATTCCGGTGACAAGGCTATCTTGCGGGCCGGGCTGCAGGTGGGGAGGGATCTCCTTTCTTGTGAAGGGTCCGGTCTCCTGTTTTCCAGAAATCATAGGCGTTCAATCGTGATCGTTTTGGAGAAGACCTTCTTGAAGAGCTGTGATTTTTGCTTCAATCCCCATTGCTCCAGCAGAAGATCGCCGTCCCCGTGGAGCTGAAGCCTGATCTCTCCATGAGTTTCCTTCAGGAAGATGGATCGCACCGCGCGCTTGTGTTCCCGGTCCAGGGCATCGGCGACCCGTAATATCGCGGTAAGCTTCATCACGCGGTCTCGATCTGCCCGTGGAAGGGAGGCAAAGGGTTCATGGCCCTGTGAAGGCTCACTCTTCCGGTGGTATCGGGAAATCGTGGCAATCAGAACCATATCTTCCGATGTCAACCCCGGCAGTTCGGAATTCGCAATCAGGTAGTACGAATGCTTGTGGTGGCGCTTGAAGCTGATGAACTGTCCGATATCATGCAGCAGGGCGGCCGCCTCCAGGAAAAGCCGGTCTTTGGATCCCAGGCCATGGGTTTCCTGCATCTGATCGAAGAGAGAGAGGGCCAGGGTCATGACCTGTTCTGCGTGGGCTTCATCATAGAGATACTTTCGCCCCAGGTTTCGGGCTGCCATGAGGATGGGAGACTCGATTCTCTGTTCAAAGCCTCCGCGACCCGCCAGCTCGTCCCCGATATCAAGGATGACGCCTTCTCTGACTCCTACGAAAGGAACAATGATGGTCGAAGCACCCACGAGAGCGGCCAGCTTTTCATAGACGAGGGCGGCGGGAAGGATGACGTCGGCCCGGTCTTCCCGAAGGCCGAGCTGGTCCACCCGCTCCCGGTAGGAGAGACGGGAGAGCTTTTCAATCAGGGAACGGAGGTCGTCCACGGATACGGTCAGCAACCCTTCTTTTGAGGTTGAAGGGTTCACCATTCGTGCCACGGTTTCTATATTGCCCCCTGTGGCGATAAATCCCGCGAGCTCCTGATTCCGGACGATTTCCGGAATGTTCAGGGTCGACACGTATTCGGCAAGAAGACGGGAGAAGGAGCGGGCATCGTCGTTGGGATCTGCCAGAACTTCAAGGAGCCGGACGCTCCCCATGGTGTGAGATTCGCTCCAGTGAATTCCCGTTCCATCCATCACGGAGACTTCCACGCTCCCTCCTCCCAGGTCGGCGTGAAACCAGCGGGCTTGCCCGAGGGAGATCACGGACGCGATGGCAAGGTGGGCGAGACGTGCTTCTTCGGAGCCTGAAATGATATCGATGGACCAGCCCAGCTCCTCGTGGACCCGTTCACAGAATTCGGCTCCGTTGGTGCTTTCCCGCAGTGCACTGGTGGCGACAATCCGTAATCGGGTCAGGCCATGAAAGTGAGATCGCTCTTTGAAATCACCCAGGGCCTGCAAGGCCTGTCCCTGGGCCTGGTCCGTCAACCTTCCTGTGAGAAAGACACTGTGTCCCAGGCGCACCGGTGCCCGCTGGGTTTCGAGGGCTTCGAAGGTACCGGGCCGGGAAAGGGATGCGGCAATAAACCGAATGGCATTGGTCCCGATTTCCACACACCCGACCCTGGCCGGGAAGGGATTCCGGCCGCTCTCAATTTCCGTGCGGGAGTCCTTTATTTCTACATTCATCAGGTTTCAGGATCCTGGTATCTGTCTTCCCCCCATAATATACCCTTGTCACCATCCTGTAAAATTCCCGGACCTCTGCATGAAACAGAACAATCCCTGAGAGTTCTGGGGTACAATATGCCCATGAGGCGGCTGATGTTACTCCGGCATGCGAAATCGGACTGGGAGAACAATGATATTGGAGATATCGACCGGCCGCTGAAATTCCGTGGAATCTGCGATGCCTACAACCTGGGACGACGGCTTCTGGATCACGATCTCAAACCCGATGGAATCCTGTCAAGTTCGGCGGAGCGGGCGCTTCACACCGCGGTAATCGTTTCCCGTGCCATGGGGCTGTCCACACGGACCATATCCATTGAAAGTTCTCTCTACGAAGCTTCCCCGGGGCGGCTTCTCATGGAAATCGGGAAGGTTCCGGATACCGTTTCATCTCTGATGGTCGTGGGGCACAACCCCGAACTGGAATCGCTGTCAGGGAAGTTATCCAGAGGTGAAGTCTCGACGCTGCCGACGTGCGGCCTTGTTGTGGTGAATTTCGGTTCCATGACCTGGAACGAAGTCGAGGAGGGTGGAGAGGCGACTCTGGAGCTGTATGATTTTCCAAAGCTGGGCATGAAGAGCGTTTCGTCTTTCATAAAATCTTAATGGAACCATGTTCCAATCGGGGGGATGATTCAGCAGACCATGGCACATAAATTTCGAAGTCTGAACCGCGAAATCAGCTGGCTATCGTTTAACGCCCGGGTCCTACAGGAGGCGGAAGACCCTGCCGTACCCCTCCTGGACCGCATCCGCTTTCTGGGTATCTTCTCCAATAACCAGGATGAGTTTTTCCGGGTCCGTGTCGCCACCCTGCGAAGAATGGTCGTACTGGGGAAACAGGCACGGAGCCTTCTGGATGTAAAGCCGCAGAAAATCCTGGATAAAATCAACGGGATTGTTCTCGAACAGCAGAAGAAATTTGAGGCTATCTACGTCGGGATCCTGGAAGAATTGAACTCCCATGGTATTCATATCATTGATGAAACTCAGGTCACCCCGGACCAGGGGGAGTTCGTAACCGCCTATTTCAGGGAAAAGGTCCGGCCGGCTCTGGTCCCCATCATGCTCAGGCTGGCCCCGACATTTCCTGAGCTCAATGACCGTTCGATTTACTTTGCCATTAACCTGTCCCGGGCAAAGAAGGAAAAAGAGAAACCGGACTTTGCCCTGCTGGAACTTCCCACCGACACCGTATCAAGGTTTGTCGTCCTCCCGAAACAGGGGGGCGAAACCTACATCATGCTGTTGGACGATGTAATCCGATATTGTCTCAAAGAGATCTTTTCACTCTACAATTACGCCTCGATGGACGCCTACACGATCAAGGTGACCCGTGATGCTGAACTTGACCTTGACAACGATATTTCCAAAAGTATGCTCGAAAAGATCGACAAGAGCGTCAAGGATCGGCAGTGGGGGGAGCCGGTACGCTTTGTCTATGACGCCGATCTGCCCAAGCCTTTGATGAAATACGTCATGAAACGGCTGAACCTCGGAGACGACGATACGGTGATTCCCGGGGGCCGATACCACAACTTCAAAGATTTCATGGACTTTCCGAAGGTCAATATGCCGTCCCTTGAATATCGTCCCGCCGTTCCGGTGCCCCATCCCCGTCTGGAAGCCTCCCGGAGCATGGAAAGGGTGATCCGCGAAAGAGACGTTCTCCTTCACTATCCCTACCAGTCCTTCAATTACCTCATCGACCTTCTTCGGGAGGCCGCCATTGATCCGCGGGTGGAGTCCATCCACATCACGATGTACAGGGTGGCTTCAGATTCAAAGGTGATTAATGCGCTGATCAGTGCGGTTCGAAACGGGAAGCTGGTTACCGTCGTCGTGGAGCTCCGGGCCAGATTCGATGAAGAAGCCAATATTCTCTGGTCGAAGAAGCTTCAGGAGGAGGGTGTGCGGGTTATTTTCGGGGTTCCCGGGCTGAAGGTTCACGGGAAGCTATGCCTGATCACGTACCGGGAGGGAAAGAAGAAAGTATCCAGGGTTGCCGGTATCGGTACCGGGAATTTCCACGAAAAGACCGCGAAGATCTATGCGGACCACAGCCTCTTTACCGCCCATCCTGGTATTGCTGCCGAGGTGGAGGAGGTTTTCAACTTTCTGGAGACCAACTACCGGACAACACGGTACAAGCACCTCCTGGTTTCCCCGCTTTACATGAGGAAGACCCTCGACAAGCTGATGAAAAACGAGATGGATCAGGCGAAACGAGGTCTTCCCGCCTCGATTGATATCAAGATGAACAATATCGTCGACACCACGATCATTCGGCGGCTGTACGCGGCCAGCAAGGCCGGAGTGAAAATCCGGATTATTGTGCGCGGTAACTGCTCACTGGTTCCCGGGGTGGAAGGTCTGAGTGAGAACATCGAGGCGATCAGTATCATCGACCGATATCTCGAGCATAGCCGCTACCTGATCTTCCATAACGGGGGCAACCCGCTTTACTATATCTCCTCTGCGGACCTGATGACCCGAAACCTCGATTATCGGGTCGAAGTGGCGTGTCCTATCTACGATCTCCGCCTGCAGGCTGAGCTTCGAGCCATGTTTGAAATCCAGTGGCAGGACAACGTGAAGGCCAGGCTGATCGATGCAGATTTTACGAATGAGTACCGAAAGCTTCCCGAAGCGCGTAAAAAGGTTCGCTCCCAGGAAGCCTTTTACACCTATCTGAAGGAAACCCAGACCGACCGTTGAGTCAGGGGCAGGAAGAGATCATTGCCCGGCAGTGTCAGAGAACCTGATAACCGAGTATTCCGTCCATATACCACCGCAGGCGAAGAGAGTGTGGGACATTCGGGATGAACAGTCCTCGACTCTCTTCTCCTGGTGTGGTCCCGCTTCGATTATGCTTTACGGGCAGGTGAATACCGCCTGTTTTTGGTTCTGTTTTTTCGCTGAGAAAAAGTTCCCGCAGTTTCTTTGTTTGGAGTACTGCCGGAATACTTGCTGTTCTCTGTAATTCTGGCAGAGCTCTTATGTTCCAGAGAAGGCGCAGAAGCGGTTACCGTTTTCCTCATGCTTCGGCCATGGGAAGAATCTGCTGCCGCGCGTTCGTACCTGGATACGTCCGTATTGCGGGAATGGGTTCGCGGGGAAGGACGGCGGTTGGGTTCTGTTGAACCTTTGGTTCTGGCTTCCGCTTTGGCCCTGGCACGGGAACGCTCCTGGGACCTTCGGGTCCGTATCGCAGCAATCCGTTCCCCGATGGGGATTTCAAATTGCTCAGAAGGATTGCGGTTGTAGTCAAACCCTTCCAGCTTCCGGCTTGGAATCGCTTTCCCGAGATGCCTTTCAATAGCATGCAGATCGCTTCTTTCGCCGGGAGAGACGAATGTAAAGGCATTGCCGGAAAGTTCAGCCCTGGCCGTTCGTCCCACGCGGTGGATGTAGTCCTCGGGAAGATTGGGTACATCGAAATTCACCACGAGGCCGAGGGCCACTACGTCAATGCCGCGGGCGGCAATGTCGGTGGCGACGAGAACGCGGTATCTTCCGTCTTTGAATCCCTGAAGCGCGGCAGTTCGCTGATGCTGGGTGCGGTTGCCATGGATCCGTTCACACGGGATCCCATTCTTGCTCAGGAAATCAGCAAGGCGGTTGGCACGATGCTTGGTGCGGGTGAAGGCCAGAACGCTTCGGCTCTCTTCCTGCCTGAGCAGCTGCAGGAGTAGATCTTTCTTCAATTCATGGGGCACCGGGAAAACGGTGTGGCTTATTCCCTCCGCCGGAGCTGATTTCCGCTGGATATTGAGAGCCACGGGCTCTCGAAGCATTTCCTCTGCCAGCTGAATAATTGGCCGGGGCATTGTCGCGGAGAAAAGCATAGTCTGCTGTCGGGAGGGAAGAGCTGCAATGATTTTCTTTACATCGGGGAGGAAGCCCATGTCAAGCATCCTGTCCGCCTCATCCAGCACCAGGACTTCAAGATCCTTCAGCTGAGCGTAAGGATTCTGAAAGTGGTCCAGGAGACGACCCGGTGTTGCCGCGATCAGATCAACGCCTCGTTTGAACGCGAGCACCTGAGGTTCCATGCCCACTCCTCCGTACACCGCGGCAGCCTTCAGGGGAGTACCGGATGCCAGAGATTGAAAGTGGTCCACAATCTGAGCAGCAAGTTCCCGTGTCGGAGCCAGGACGAGTGCGCGAGTCTTTCCTCGAGGCCTGGAAAGAAGCGAATGAAGAATGGGAAGAAGAAATGCAGCCGTTTTTCCGCTGCCTGTGGCTGCTGCGGCCAGAACGTCATTTCCACGCATCAGTGGGGGGATCGCCATGTTCTGAATGGGGGTTGGAGTTGAGAATCCGAGCTTTTTCAGGGAACGGATAAGCGCTGGATTCAATTCATACATTGTAAAAGACATACTATTTCCTTAAAACGGACCTTTCATAAGGCCGAAGGTAGGTCCGGCTGCTATTGTGTAAGGGATAAACGATGGAATCGCCGGTGAGGCCGCCGTTTATAGGCATCAGGCAGAGAGTTATCCGTGCCCGGTTGTTGCCGCTTCTTGTCAGGGCCAGGTGGCCGTGAGAAACATAAGTATCTCATAAATAATAATGAAATACAACAGGCAGGTTTTCGAACGATTCCGGCGAGGCATCTTTCGCCACCGCGCTTCAATCCACGCCCCCGCGTGGGGGGCGACTTGGAAAGAAATCTCGCATCATGCGGACTGTATCGTGTTTCAATCCACGCCCCCGCGTGGGGGGCGACAGGAGCATGACTGCAGCCAGGAGACCGATAAAAAGTTTCAATCCACGCCCCCGCGTGGGGGGCGACGCAGTATCATCGGATACAAGGAGGTCTTTCTTTTTGTTTCAATCCACGCCCCCGCGTGGGGGGCGACGGACGTACAGCCGAACGTCGAAGCCGGGATTCTTGTTTCAATCCACGCCCCCGCGTGGGGGGCGACGTCCGCATTGTGGGAGTGAAAATGGCACATGGTTTGTTTCAATCCACGCCCCCGCGTGGGGGGCGACGCGGTAGAGTGTGCAGAATTGGCGGCTAAATACACGTTTCAATCCACGCCCCCGCGTGGGGGGCGACGTATTTCATGGAGATGTGCGAGGGTGAGCCATGTTTCAATCCACGCCCCCGCGTGGGGGGCGACGCATGAGGTGTTTTATATGCAACCTTCCTCCCATGGTTTCAATCCACGCCCCCGCGTGGGGGGCGACTCAGGTTGTGGAGGAGCCTTCACCGACTTGATCTGTTTCAATCCACGCCCCCGCGTGGGGGGCGACGGTACTTTCTCTTTGACTTGCTCTGCGATAGATGGTTTCAATCCACGCCCCCGCGTGGGGGGCGACAAGATGTGCTTCGGTTTCCGCGCAGTGATACCTGGTTTCAATCCACGCCCCCGCGTGGGGGGCGACTAGATCGGGATATCTCCTTCAAGCTCCATGATGGTTTCAATCCACGCCCCCGCGTGGGGGGCGACAGCATATTCAATATTCTAAACAAATACGTCTATTTTTCAAAATGGATTCGCGAACCCCTCTGCCGATCATCAATTGTCAAAGAGCGCGCTGAGTTTGACATCCATATATTACTTAAAGATAAGCACTTACAGTATTTGCGAACCTGCTTGCTTTTTAATGGGCACTTAAGGTTCGCATCATTACACGACTAATGGTCCCTCGGGATCATAAGAGGCCTTCGATCCTATATGTTCAAGACGTCTTCGCCAGTTTTTCCCCAGGAAATAAAAACGCAGGCTGTCATTCTCCATATCGATGATCCGGATCAGCTTGTCTCTCAGGATAGTCCATTGTCCAGGATCGACGAGACATTCAAAGACTGAATTTTGGACCCGCTGTCCAAAATCTTTACAGGCCTTTGCTACGTTTCTCAATCTCTTTGCCCCCGTTTCCGAAGTGCTGTTGATATCGTATACGACAACGACAAGCATCGTCTATCACCTCCAAAAAAATGGTGGATACCCTTCCAAATCACCACGGATGTGGCGTGCCAGCAGCATGCTCTGCACATAGGGTATATTTCCCAACTGTATCTTTTCCTGGATGAAGGGATGGTTGATCTCGTCCATCTTGCGCTTTTGGTATGCCATCAGGACAGTTTTCCTCGTTTCTTCGTCCATTATCACACCGCCGCTTTCCGTTTTCCTAAAGCCCTTTTTCTTAACCTGTTGCCTGTTAATGAGAGAAAGGACAAGTCGGTCTGCAAGTATGGGCCGCAGTTCCTCCATGATATCCAAAGCCAATCCGGGTCTTCCGGGCCTGTCGACGTGGAAAAAACCGACAGCCGGGTCCAATCCGGCGCTTTCCAGGGCGGATATGCAGTCGTGCAGTAAAATGGTATAGATGAAGGAAAGTAATGCATTCACGCTGTCCAGAGGAGGCCGTCGATTTCGTTCGTAGAAGGTGAAATCTTCCTTCTGTGTGGTTATCAAATAGTTGAAAACACTGAAATAAACCCTAGCCGCTTCACCCTCTTTGCCGCGTAACTGATCCACACCGTCGACGGATTCGACATGCCTTAAAATGCGAGCCATCATCTTTGATCTGGATAGTAGCTCTTCATTGCACGTCCCTGTCGGATGGTCCCGCCCCGCCCTTTCGAGGATTTTTCGTGTATTAAAGATCTTCGCCAACACTATGGCTCTGGCAATGGGTATCTTTTTCCCATCATCATCCGCCCAGCGGAATTGTTCTCTCCTGAGAAGCACATTGCCCGATACCGGGCCGGTCACGCGGGCCAGGAATTTTCCGTAGCTGCTTAAAAAGGAGACGGTTACATTTCTATCCGCGCAAAGATGCAGCAAGCCGGGGGAACACAGGATGTTGCCCAGACAAACGATACCTTCAAGCGTATGGATGGGAAGGCGTAACTTGATGTGGTTGTCCACCTTTACAAGTACTGTCTCTCCCTCTTTCGAGAGATAGGCTCCCTGTGAGGTCACGTAAAGCGTATTGAGCAGCTTTCTCAAAATCAATTCTCCTCAGTTTCAGTTAAAGCTCTCTTGATGTAATGACAAACGTTTTTCTTCGAACCGGTCACCTTCGGCATGCATTTATCAAAAAGTGAGCAAAAGGAACACTTCTTTGAGTAGGAGGGGAGAGGGGTTTGGCCGGAAGCAATCAACTCGTGATATCTTAATGCAATATCCTCGGTTTTCTCATGTAAACCTGACGTGAAGATTACTTCCTGTCTTCTCGCGGATTTTCCATAATAAATCGCGCCGCTCGGAATCTCCACGTGTAACATTTCTTCAAGACAGATGGTCTGGGCGCAAAGTTGGATTTCAAAACTCAATTCATGTTTCTTTTTGCCCCGTTTGTACTCGATGGGAAACGGCGCCCACCACCCATCCACATCACCCAAAACAGCACCCCTTTTCGTGTCGAGTTCATCGATTGGATCTTTTATTTTACGAAACTCTACAACGTCTAATTTTCCGGATAACCCCAACCGGAGAGACCGGCATGGTAACGAAAACGCAATACGAATTTCTCCCCGTGACTCATGCCCAACTTTGTGGACACGCTCATGGAAAATGCGCCCCTCCGCCGTCATCATGTTTTCCTCCCAAACCCCTTCCATATGAATAAGAGCGGCCCTTCGCGGGCAGAACGCCATATGCTGGATGCCCGATAATGGTAAAAGATCGGCTTCGCTAAACAACAAGATTAAACCATTTCGATCAATTTAACACCCTCGGGCATGCTCTCCTTTGAAACTACAACTTCATAATCAAAAAAGTCTCGGGGCACTTCGATACCATCTTTTTTGCTTGCCGAAATGCGTTCGAAAAGCCTGTGGGCTGGGGTATTCCCGAGTTTTGAGTCGTGTTTGAAAATGTAGAGACCCCTGCAAGCCATAAGACCGCGGGATGCAGAGCGGTCAAGGTCGAACATGTTTAAAAGAGCCTGCCAGAGAATTTCGAGATCCTCTTCGGTAAAGCCGGTCTTTTCAGCGAAGAAGGGATTGATAAATCCGTAAAACTGATAGAGGCCATAAGCGATGGTGTGCTTGTGGCCCATTGTTCCTGCCGGTCCTTTGGCATCCTGATCACTTTGTGTAGTATGGGACATCCGCGTGATCCCATGCATGGTTGCCATAATCCTGTCGAATGACCGGGCGAATGTGATTTGGACGGGTCCCCTTACCTGCCCACAGTTAAAATCGGTTGTGCTCATGACTGCGCCGAATGACCGGATGTCGAAGAAATTATTACACATCCAATCACGGGCGATATCACTGTCAAGAATTTTCTTATCTTTTCGTGTACCTTTGTCATCCAATTCCGATAGATTTTCATAGGGCATTTTCTGACGACTTTCAAGGGAATGTCCCTGGAGGACATAGATATCGTAACCTCTTTCCGGTTTTCCGTCTATGTTTTTTAAAGAGAACACATAATCCCGGATTTTCCTCTTCAGACACACGTCGGAGACGATGCCCTGGAAGGTCTCGGGATCGAAGCGGGGTGTGTTGTCCATGTCTGGATCACCGTTGGGATTCCCGTCTTTACAGTCGAATAGATAAACGAAATCATAACGGTTAGCGACAATGTTAGGTTTGCATTCTTGGTTCATTCTTATCTCCTTTCTTTATCAATGTTTCTTTATTAATGTGCGACTTTTAGCGTTCATCATATTTATTCGCTTGCCATAGATTCTAACCGTGCCTCCTTTTCTGCTTTCATCTCCGCACTCTTACGGGCATCCTCCGCCTTTTGGTGGTGATACCCGATCACAAACCGTCCCTGATTCTCCATGCTGAGTTGGGAAGGGAATTTTCCGGCAAGCTTTTCCATGAGCGCATTGATTTGCTTCTCGATATTTACTGCGGCGCCCGGGTTGTCTCGCCGGAGCTTTTTCAAGTGGGCCTTGCTGAGAGATTCCAGCTTGGGAAAAGCAAGCACCGGATAAGTGGAAGCCATGTTGCAGTAACGGTCGGCCACGGTCACGCTAACCTCCTTCTGGGCCGCGTACTGGAGCCTATCGTACACTGCCAGGAGCCGGCCGCAGACGTAGGCCGGATGATCCAGGTCCTCTTCGAGTCTTTCCTTCATAATCGGTCCTCCTTTCATTTCCACCTTTTCAATGTCGTTTACAGACATTCGGATTAAACCCACTCGGACTGGCGACATGCGAGCATCGCCGGTTTCAACGTGCAAACGTGTAAGCGCCGCGGCCAGGATAGTCCGATCCAGAGGCAAACCGTACAATGCCCTGCGAATGAGCATCACAGAACGTTTGGCATTGATCTTGTTATCCGTCTTGACACGCGGCGGTGACACCGCAAGTAGAATTTTCCACATAGGTTCAGGATCGGAAAGACTGCCATTTTTGAAAACGTCCGGAATGCGCTGGTCTACAAACCACGCTCGTATGTTTGCTCTCACGTTTGAAAGCTTATCTCGAAACCAATAGCGAACTAGAAGGCGGCCACCGTTTCCCGAGACTGCGGCCAAGTAGAAGTCGTTGGGGTCCGTGTCGGCATCGGCGCGGCCGAAGAAGGGCGCAGAGAGTAAGCGTTTCACCATTTTGGGTTGAGCCTGGTTGAAAAGAGCGTCCATGTCGTCGTCGGAAGGCACACGAGTCCAATAGAGAAAAGCTACGCCGCCGGCATCGAACCGAGTGGATACTATTTTGTCCCTTGAAGATCCACAGCGGTGTTGCCCGGGCTTAAGCAGGTCGTTCAAAGCCAGGACATAAGCTGTGGCGCGGTCCGGGCTGACCGGGCTGTTGGCGTTTTTATCCCAGCCGTAGGATTGGTAGGCGTCTTTATCAAAGGATATGAGAGACACGCCAGAGGATTGTCCCCCCAACTTAGCGGTTCCCATAATTTTGTCATGGGTTGGTGCAAATGGCCCGATATTCCCCGAGATCAGACACATACCCTTGCCACCTTTTTCAATCCGCTCTGAAAATTTTTCCTCGTAATGCTTGCGCCAGTAGTCGCGAACGTTACTGTGTTCGATCACAGGCCCTCCCGGATTCTCGGAAGCCGGGTCCCGGGGTACTACGGCAAGAGTTACCAGGCTGCCGGGTCTGGGTTTGAGCATGGCCAATTTTTCCTTGGCTTTGTTGATCTCATCGAGTTGTTCATAGAATTTGGAGCAGGTTTTGAGCGACTGATACTGTGTTTCGTGGGCGGCTTTCTTCATGAGTCCAATGAAGGCCTTATAGTGCTTGTTGTGCTTTTCAACTTCATTGTCCTTGGTCCATCCCTTCTTTCTTCCATCCTCCTCAACGTAAACATATACTCCAAGAACATAGGAGATAGCATCGCAGCCCAGGAGAGGATGAATGTGATTCGGGTTATTCCTTGCGACTGGTGATTTGGGTACCTTGAGGGGGAGTGGGTCTCGAACGTTTTTTTTTCCCCTAGTGACCTCCTTTGTTCGCTCCCGGATTCCGGCAAAAGTTCCATCCTCATAAAGCTGGATAGAATAGGGAACCGGCCTCTCCTCGAAAGCTTTATCTGCAAGCTGATCCGTGAGATAGGTGTCCGCGTAGGCTGCTAGTGCATGTACGAGCATCGGAGTACCTCTTCTCTCTGGCCAGGGTCCACAATGACGCGGTCCGGGCTGGTGTCCATTACGCCTTGTTCGAGCCTGGCATGGAAAAACACGGCCTGGTTATCCACCCCCTCTTTCTCTTTCATTTTCTTTTTTTGAAATACCACATCATAGAGCATGAGCCCAAGGTCTTGAGAGACTTCAATTGGCCTTTCATCCTGGTTCGGATATGAAAAGAAACAGGCGAACTCACGGCAACCGAGATAAGGGCGATGGAAGCACTGACCCTTCTCCACTCGCCGGTTGAACATGGCCATATACTTGGCCGAATGGTTCTCACTGTTGGGATCATACACTCTCGGCTCGGCCTCTATCACGTAGGCCACGTTTTGTAGGGCCAAGGTGTTTCTGGGGGTGGCATCCATACTCCCGGCACCGGCAGTTTGGGGCTCATATTTCTCCGGTTGTTTCATCCATTGCTTCACTGCACTTGGCGGGATTTTACTTTGGATCTCGTTTCTTCGCACTGAAGTAAACCTGATTGGTTTCAAAACCCCGATCCTGTGGATGATCCAGCGCATTTCAGGTCGCCATAAAATAGCATCCAAGATGCCGCGTGCAGCTGAGGGTGTCATTACCTCATAACTTACACGCTCTACTTTCATTTCCGGCCGGCTGAAACAAGCATAAGGTCCGGCCACCCGCACTCGCACATATGTGTTTTCGGGCATGTTTGGCCTCCTTTCTTTTTGTTTATATGATCAAAACGTCATCAGAGTGAATCATAAATCCCAGTTTCCTTGAATAGAATCTTTGTTCGCAACACCAGATATCGGAACCCGGTAGAAGCTCAAAAATAGCGCCGGATTGTCTGGCCTGAACAAACTCGTGGTTATAAAGCCCTATCTGATAACGCTGGAGCTTCCGGGAAAGCCCCATGTCGAGTACCCCCTGGTTTCTTAACTGGCGAATCAACTTCTCGGCTTTTTCATTGTAGGGCACAAGTATGGAAACCATCGGCTCTTCAATCATGGCAAAGCGCTTCGCAATCTCCCGGAACTCAAGGCGCCTGCGCAACCCCTCGATGTCATGGGTGTCGAGATCTGACTGGTAATAGCGATTGAAGAATCCCCTTATATGGGCGGGGTCATGGATGGAAAGCGCTTCGCTTCCCGCAAGCATGGTCTTAGTTATTTCCGTAGCATCTCGGTATGCACCCGGCGGTGTTGTGGGTTTCCCCGAGGGATCATCCGGTTCGAAGATGATGACCTTCCCTCCCGGCTGACCCTTTGATGCCGTTAGCTTGCCCTCCCGGTCACAACGCCCTGCCGCCTGAATGATTGAGTCAAAAGGCCCCACGGCCCTAAATACCACCGGAAAGTCCAAATCTACGCCAGCTTCTACAAGCTGGGTGGCGACGACCCTACAGGGGCAATTTGAGTCGTCAAGAGCTTTTCGGATTGTGTCTAATACCTCAAGGCGATGTTGCGGGCACATGCGTGTGGATAAGTGCCAGAGGGAATCTTTTTCAAAATCTAGCTTCTCATGAAGTTTGCTGAAAAGAAGGCTTGCGTGTTTTTTCAAGTTTACGACACACAGTGATCGCGGTTCAGAAGCTATCCGTTCGGTCATGTCATTCCATGAACACTGTCCCGCTCTAACATCTTTTTCCGGCCAGCGAATTGTAACCCGTGCTAAGTTCTGGAAAAGATATTGTGTATTTGGAACAATTTCTCTGATCGTTCCTTTTGTCCAACGTGGATCATGTTGGTCGGCGTGCTCCGGCTTCTCAAAAGCTGGCTGGGTGGCCGTGCAAAAAAGAAAGGTAGTTCCCCAGTTAGTGGACAGTTCTTTCATCGCCGTGAGCAAAGCTCGAAGTAAATGACGGGGAAGTGTTTGCACCTCGTCAAGGATCACGATTGATCGGGCCACATTATGAAGCCTGCGTAGGTCTGACGGTCGGTTGGAAAAAAGACCGTCAAAGAAACGTACGGAAGTCGTAACAATGATGGGAGCGTTCCAGTTTTCAATGGCCGATAGGTTTCGGCGTTGCTGAAGATTGTAATCCTCACCGGCTGGCACGTCTTTTATGAAATTGCCGGAATGATGTTCGACTATTGCATCATTGCCGATCGCTTCAGCATATACACTGGCGTTTTGTTCGATAATCGATAGGAACGGAATGACCACTATGATCCGCTGGACTTCTTCAGGATTCAAGCTCGCGCGCCGTAGCGCGAACGCCATAGAGGAAAGCGTTTTCCCTCCCCCGGTGGGCACGGTTAAAGATAAAAGCTTGTTTTCCCACTGTGCGGCATTTTTGCAAGCCTCAAAAATCGACTGGCGAGCATCCTTCAAAGGCCCTGCGGGGACTTTCTCGGCCTGTTTGCCAACGTATGCTTGTATGCGCTGAAATCTATTCCATGCATCCAAAAGGTCATTGGGTTGATATGGCATCCCAGAAGTATCTATGCGATCTGCATCTACCAGACAACTGAACATCATTCGTATCCACATATCTTTACTAATCATGTTGTTTTGATCTGAATGTGAAGTTAACGTGTCCAGCAATTTGTCCACCACTTCCTCACCAAGGTCGTTTCTGGCGCGTTCCAAAATATTATTCAGCGTGTTTTCGATCCGTTTTGAACGCAAGTTAATGTCATTTGGGTTGCTAAGGCCTGAATGATGACCAGCGACGGCAAGTGCGATGTCATATGCCTTTGCTCTTTGGGCAAAGGCCGCACCGTAACCTGAATGCTCGACTCTGGATTTTGGTTTTCCCATTGCTGTATCGCGCAACAATTGTTGAAAGGAGTCTAAATACTTTCCGATATCATGAAGCAATCCAGCACTGCAAACTTTTTCAACGAAAACATGATCTCTACTTGCAGCCTCAGCGAAAATCATTGCAAGCCTCTCAACTCCGTGGAGGTGTTCACGCAAGGTTTGCCAATGACAACCATTTTCCCCGGGCAGCATTCCATGATGCTTATAATCAGAATGAGCGAAATATACATCATTTTGATAGTTCATTTCTTATCACACCCACAAGATGATCTATCATGGATTGCCGTCCATCCTTTTAAGAGCCTTCCGTCCAGGCTGTGGGCATACATCCGATTTGTATTTTTCTCATCCATTGAATCTTTGCCCTCCGGTTTACGCATAACTTTTTCTGTCCGAGTTCGGGCGTTGATCATAGTATACCTGATCATGGCACCGGTTAGCACCACTGCTAATTTTTTCAATACTACAGAAGATGAGACAATATATGTCCGCTTTCAATTCTCCTTACTTCAACTGAGTAATATAAAATTGTGTTCTCAGGTTTTGGAGAAACTATGACACATGTTTTGCAGTATAGTATGAGTAGAAGTGTCTATCTGGAGGCATCTATGCGACATTCCATTATCAGGGGTTTTCTTTTTACGATCATCGGGATTGGAGCTTTCACGGTAGTTGCCTGCTCGACGACCCGCATTACCCTGGAAAGCAGAGCCGATATCCGTTCTTCCCTTCACAGGAGTGTGGTCGTTCTCTCGATATTTGGAGAACCCTTGCTGGATGAGGCCGTTTTCCGTGCATATCAGCATGTCCTGCAGGAGGCAGGGGTGAGTGTCCTTGGAAGGGGGGATCTCGCATCCAATGGTAATGACCAATCGTTGGAAGGTCTTGTCCGATCTGCGCTTGAAAAGGGGGCCACGGCACTCCTGGTTCTGGCTCCTGCCGACATTGAATCGGCGGAGGAAGGATTTCTGAGGGTGGGAGCCAATAAGATGAAAGGGTGGGGGGATCGGAACGCCTGTGATCCGCCCCAGGCCGATCAGCGCTTTCTGGATTATTCGGAGGATAATTTCAAGGCTCCCGATACGTTACCGTACATCGATCGGTTGGATATTTCCGCGATCTTCATTGACCTTCAAAGGGCAAAAGAGGCCTGGAGAGGAAGAACGATGACCCGTGGAGCTGAAGAGGTGAAAACCGAGGCCTTGATCGAAGACCAGGCAGCGACAATTCACCGCAGGTTAAAACAGGTGGGATACCTTCCCTGAAGTACACATCCGCCGGAATGTGATAGGATAGTAAGGAATGTGACGAACTACTATGGATGAAGGTCAGGAGGTTGATCCATGAAAGATCGCGTGACTGAACTGAAAGATAATATGGAGAGAATTCGGGACACACTCAGAACGCTTGAAGATGACATCCAAACCCTGTTCGAGGGTATTGTTTCCCTGTCCGAAAAGACTTCAGATCTGGAAGAAAAGGTCGGCGGGCTTCACACCGAAGAATAGCCTTCGCCCTGTTTATTGAGTTGCACGCATGGCGACAGGGGATGCATCCTATCCATTACGAATAAAGGAGCACCGGCCATCGATCGGCTGAGGGAGACTTCCGATATCAGGAAGACGTGTCGAATTCCTTAACCAGGAAGGGGCATATTACCCGGATGTTATAATGGCCTGCCATGGATAAGCATCCGAAATCCTTTGACTGTACGGAAGACGACATCCTCGATCTTGCGATACGGCGGGGGTACATCACCAGGGAACTGATCGAAGAAATTCAAACCGTTTATATGGTGGAGCAATCGGATGCAGATATTTCCGATCGCATTGTAGGACCCCGAATCGTCCACCTTCTCCAGTCCGGCTCCCTCGATAATGAAATTCTTTCGGAAATCATGTCGGAGCTCGGCATCCCCGGAGAGGACCAGGCCACGCTTCTGATTGGGAAATCCGATTCAGGAAACAGGACTGTGAAGAAAGGAGATTCCGGTGTTCGATCCGGAGGTCTGACAACGGGCAGCCGAATTTCTCACTTCCGAATTGAACGTGTCCTCGGACGGGGAGGGATGGGGGTCGTGTACCTTGCCTGGGATGAAACGCTGGAACGGCCGGTTGCATTGAAATTTCTGCATGGGGAAACTCCGGATCAGGAGCGGAGGTTCATGCGGGAAGCTCGGACCCAGGCAAAGATCGACCATGCTCACGTGTGCAAGGTGTACGAAGTGGGCGAGGCGGAGGGCCGGCCCTACATTGCCATGCAGTACATTGAGGGGCGCACGCTCCAGGAGGTATCCCGGACCCTCACCCTGGACGGCAAGGTCGCGCTGATGGCTAAGGTTGCCGATGCACTTCACGCAGCCCATGAGCGCGGTTTAATCCACCGGGACCTGAAACCGGCCAATATCATGGTGCAGGATGGAGAAGAAGGTCTCATGCCTTTTGTCCTGGACTTTGGTCTCTCCAAGGAAATCGAAGCACCCAACATCACTCACAGCGGAATTATTGCCGGTACTCCAACCTATATGGCTCCGGAACAGGCATCGGGGCGGGGTGCCGATCTGGATCGGCGGACGGATGTATACGGTTTAGGTGCAACACTCTACGACATCGTGGCCGGGGGAGCGCCCTTCCAGGGGAATTCCACCGTGGATATTCTGATGAAGGTGATTCAGCAGGATCCGATTCCCCTGAGTCGCCACCAGCCGAAAATTCCTGGGGATCTGGAAACCATTATCATGAAGTGCCTGGAAAAGGATCCATCCCGAAGGTACGAAAACTCCCGTGCCCTGGCGGAAGACCTGCGACGATTTCTGAAAGGGGAACCGATTCTTGCAAGACGGGCTTCCATAGCCGAGAAGACGTGGAAGCGGGTGAAACGTCACCCCACGGTCTCCACGGCGATCGGGGTCCTGGTTCTTGCCCTTGTTCTGCTTGGCATCCATGCTCTCTGGTCAAGCCATACGAATCAGCTCAGAAGAACGTATGACCAGACTTTTGATCGGGAAGTAGCCTTTGTCGAAGAAACGCTGCGTTTTGCCTTTACTTCACCTCTACATGATATCGGCCCCGAACGGGATAAGGTTCTGAACCGGCTGACGGATCTGGAGGAACGAATTGAGAGGGAAAGCCGGCTTGCAAAACCATCGGGATACTACGCCCTTGGAAGGGGATATCTGGATCTTGGGGATTGGAACCGGGCCCTGGAGTTTCTTCAAAAGGCGTGGGACCAGGGAAATCGAAGGCCCGAATCCGCCTACGCCCTGGGGCGCGCCCTCGGTGAGGTCTATTTCGAAGAACTATCCCAGCTGGAAGGAATACGGGATCGGGAGCTCAGGGAAAAGCGCCGAAAAGAACTTGAAGTCGAGTACCGAATTCCAGCGATCACCTATCTGAATGCAAGCCAGGGAATGGATATCGCTTCTCCGGCGTTCGTTGAAGGGCTGATCCTCTATTACGAAAAACGATATGATCAGGCGATAGCAAGAGTGGAAGAAGCAATTCAGGAAGTTCCCTGGTTATACGAAGCCCGTTCTCTCAAAGGAAGGATCCTCCGGGCCATGGCCGAGAAGTCCCTCGAAGAGGGGAAGACAGAAAGCGGTGTCTCGATGATGGAGAACGCGATGATAGCCACCCAGAGTGCCGTTGCGACGGCACCCAGCGATCCCGGTTCCCTCCTGGACCTATGTCGCCTCAGGACAGGTTTACTGAAGTTCCCGGTGTTCATCCAGGAAAACAACCTCGACGCTCTTATGAACGATGCCACGTCTGCCTGTGAGCAGGCGATGACAGCAGATCCGACCTCCCCGTTGCCTTCCACGTTTCTGGCCATGGCATGGCGGGCCCGGGCCTATACCGAGGTCGGCCGCGGCGTGAATCCTGCAGAAAGCCTGGCCAGAGCAGAGTCTCATGCACGCCATTCACTGGAGGTTCGGCCGGGCCACCTGATGAGCCGGCTCGAATTGAGCAACATCTACCAGGTCAAGGAAGAGCGCGCCCTTATGGTGGGAGGGGACCGGGCAACACTCATCGATGCGTCGATTGACCTTCTCGAACAGATTCTGAAAGATAAACCCGATTATGTTCTGGCCCTGAACGAAATTGGATCGGCCTATTTGCGAAAGGCGAGGCTCCTCAGAGACAGGGGAGAGAACCCGGTCGAGTATCTCAACCGGGCGATTGACGCCTATCATCAGAGACTGGAAACCAGTCCTGACAATGAAAAGACTCTCTATAACCTCGGTTTGACCTATGAGGAGCTGGCCAAGGTTCAGATGGATCGGGAACAGGACCCGACCCGGGCGCTGGATGAAGCCCTTCAAAGCTATACGCGTCTCACAGGAATTAATCCGGCGAATATCTCGGCACATCAGAGCGTGGGTACCGTCTACCGGCTCAAAGCCGAATACGCAATCTCCCTCGGGGAAGATGCACTCCCCATGCTGGAACAATCGATCCATTCCCTGGAAAAGGCGACATCCCTGGGGCCGTCCAATCGCTACATCTTTAACTCTCTGGGGAACACACAGCTCTATCTGGCTGATCAGCGTGCCCGTGTCGGACAGGATCCCGTTCCCGACTATTGGAATGCCATAGAAAGTTATCGGCGAGAGCTTCAAAACAATCCGACCTTCATGTTTTCCTACAACAATATCGGGGAAACTTACGTTCACTGGGCCCGATATGAACTTTCCATGGAAAGAAATCCTTCCGGACTGCTCGAGAGCGCGAAAACCGCCTTGAATGAAAGCCTGAAACTGAACGCAAAACGTGCCACTCCCTACTTTGTGCTGGGATCCGCCTCCGGGGTGGAGGCGGAATATCTTCTTTCCAGGGGCAGCAACCCTGACCCGGCTGTCAATCGGGCCCTGTCTTACTTTCATCAGGGTCTGGCCATCAATCCGGCCATTCTGCAGGCGTATGTGGACGCGGTAAAAATCCTTGCCTTTTCCCTGACCTATGGTGTGAGCCACGACCGGTCTGTAGAGAAAATGACGACCGAGGCTATGGCCCTCCTGGACCGGGCGCTGGAAAGAAATAACCGGTATGCCGAGGCACTCCTGTGGAGAGCGAAGGTGCGCATACTTTCCCGGCCCACAGGAAAAGGGACTTCGGACGTTTCAGCCATTGAAGCCGATCTCAGGTCAGCCGAAGAGTTGGATCCATCCCTGCATGAAGAAATCCTGGAATTGCGGAAATAAATGTTGAAACCGGACTCAAAAGGCTAATTATCACTCAGTAGTATCCTGACGTTAATCGGATAGACTCTGCTGTTTAGTAAGTTCGCCCATCTGTTTCTGTAATTCTGGAGGAGTAAACAGATGTTCTATGGGCATACTGAAAACCTGTAGAATTGTGCAGAGACCGGCATCAAGATCGAGCCTCTTTTTCCCGACAGCAACCAGCACATAGATGGTGATGGCAATCCGGATCTTCCCAGCGTTCTCTGACAGGCCCTGGAAGGCCTTGATTCGCAGGTGCTGTGATCCATTTGAAAAAGAGTTCTACCTTCCAGCGACATCGATAGAGATCCGCCAGGGTCTGAGCAGATAAGAGCTATTGTTGCAGAGAAGGACAATCCTCTGATCATTCAGGTCATCGTGAAATCGGATTCTCCTTAGCTTATCCGGGAACTCATTTCTTTCACGGACACCCGAGAGATGGATCATCTGATCGTACCGAAGGCCTCCTGTCCGATCCACCGGATGGGAGTAAAGTTTTTTGTATTGCATATTCTTCTTGGCCCTGTCCAGGAAGAAAGCGGAGTATTAATGGATACGATATAGACGTGAGAAATCCATATACCCTCGATCCATGATATAGAGGACTCTTGCCTGCTGAATGATCACCCGGGCAAAATCCGCATAGATCCTCCAATCACGGGTTTCATTGACATGCGCCAGAGTGTTTCGGGAGAACTTACCACGAAATCCTGAGTGGTACAGTTTTGATTGAGCAGCCCGCAGACTGGCTTCACTGTCACGAAGACTTTCGTTAAGCAAAAGCCATGCACAAAGACTGATCCCAGCAGGTAGAACTCTTCTTTGTAATGGCCTGCATACCGATCGACACATATCTTGAATTCACAGGTTGGCAAGAATCCCATCAATTGGGAGAAGACCGTCTTCATGGAACGCATTGCTATCCTTCCTCACTGAATCTGGATCTCCATGATTCCAAGATTTTGGAAGTTGTATCGAAAAACTTTCTGAAGAGGAAATCAGCCTGCTAAATAAGGAAATAATTCGTTATGTGACCACTACGTTGGGACAGCACTGATTATCACTCCAAAATCAGGTTGGATCTGGTAGATGCGGGAATTCCCCTATTTATGGCCATCACATGTTTATGCCGGATAATCCTTACGGCCGGAAGGGGAGAGTTTCAACAGAATCAGGTGTTCGGGTCCGTTTTTTCTTTGTAGATCACTGCCCGGTCTCGACCTTCGGCCTTGGCCATGTACATGGCCCGATCGGCTTCTTCCAGCAGTTCCCGTACAATGACTTCCACGGGCTGATCACTCTTTTTCAGCACGGACCATCCGATCGAGACGGTTATCGAGAGGGTGCCGGCACCCGTTAAACGCACGGAGAGATTCCGTACCGAGGTAAGGACCCTGTTGGCCGCCTCTCGAGCCTGATCCGCGTCAGATTCTGGAAGAACAATCAAAAACTCATCGCCTCCATATCGCCCTACATCGTCCGTGTCCCTCAAAGAATGATCAATTGTCATTGAAATGCGCTTCAGGACGATGTCACCCACGAGGTGCCCGTGGGTATCATTCACCGCCTTGAATAGATCGACATCCACCATGCAGAGAGCCAGGGGGCGCTCATACCTGCACGCGCGCTCTACCTCCCGTGCCAGAAAGAGGAGGATGGCTTCTCGCCGTTTGAGCCCGGTGAGATGATCATAGGTGGCGGAGGTGAAAAGTCGTGCGTTCTCGAAGACTACGGCCGTGTTGTGAGCCAGAAGCTCCATCAATTCCAGTTCCTCAGCCCGCGGGTCCCGGCCGTCCAGGGTTTCCCCCATGAGGATCACGCCTGCCAGATGCCCTCGCACTTTCATGGGGACAATGATTTCAATCTTTTCCCGTTCCATGTAATGGGTGAGGGGAGAGGATGACTGAGGGAGCCTGGATCGCGTCTGAACGCCTCTGGAATGGAGCAGGTGGGTCATGGAAGGATCGTTGAGGCTGACCAGGATGGGATCGATCGGTTCCTCTCCTTCAACCAGCTGGAGAACGCCGGCATGTTCATCGGCGAGCAGGAGAGCTGCCTTCCGGACATGGAAGAGATCTTTGAGGTGGTCAGCCAGGCGGGCGGCCATGTCTTCCACGTTTCCCGCCTCCGGAAGGGTTGCGGCAAGATCGACGATTCTCTGGCGGAGCTGGGAACGCTCGGGAAAGAAACGTGAGTCAATCAGTGCCTGTGTCCACTGCCGGAAGGGCTGGGCCAGCAATCCGAGCAGAAGGGCCGCAAGCGCGATAATCCAGCCGGAGGGGTGGGATCCGACAACGGTTCGGGAAAGGATCACACTGCCCAGTCCAAGAAAGATATAGAAAACTCCAAGGAGAGCCCCCGTAAGAAACGCGTAAATCAAACCCTTACGAACGACCAGGTTGATATCGAACAGGTCGTAACGGTACATCCCGATAAAGATCGCAATTGGATAAGGAAGAAGGACAATGGACCATGCGACATCCATCCACACAGGCAGGGAATGCCCGGAAATCGCCATCAGGGTCGTGATGGTGATCGTTGCCGCCCAGGGAAGGATCCCGAGGAGCACGAGACCGGCCTGGTGACGTCCCAGTGGAATGGGGTAGCGGAGAGCCTGATATCCAAGCAGAAACAGAAGAAGAAGAACCCATAGCGGGAAGAGGATCGTGTCCATGTACACCTGAAGAATATGCATCAGGTTGTGACCCGCCGGCCAGTCAGCGGTATCCATCAGATAGATAGCCGCTCCCCCAAGGCCTGTGAGAAGTCCTAAAAAATACACACCGGGCAAAAAGATCCTGGATCTCTTTCTCCAGGGATGGATATCGGGGATGACAGAGGCCAGATGAATTTCAAGGATGAACTGAAATCCGGAAAGGAGATAAAACCCGGCGCCCGTAAGCCAGCCAATATCGTGCCCCAGCACAGACTTATCCGGCATGGAAAATTCAAGTGCCACAAGCCAGGTGAAGAGATAGAGGAGACGGGTTCGAACATCCTGACGGGTGCCGAGCGCAACGAGGAGAAAGAGAAGGAGACAGATTAGAACCAGAAACCCATTCAGTATGGTTGAAATAAATGGAAAGGGACCACCGGGAATGATGGGAAGCTCCAATTCAAGGGGGCCTCGCTTGATCTGGAAAATCGCGACCCGTCCCCGCTCCATGGTTTCCTGGGCTCTATTAAAATCTTCATAGGCGCTGATCGGTATATGGTTGATCGAAAGGAGACGGTCCCCGGGACTGATTCCTCCAAGGTCGGCAGGAAGCCCGGGGAAGGTCTGCTCAATCAGGATTCCGGTTTGATCATGGCCGAGGTAGACGCCAATCTGCCGATCGACTTCGGCTCGGATTTCCATCCACTGAAAAGCCAGAAGTATCAGGATAAGAAAGGCCAGGGTCCAGATTACGGCCTTCGGAAGAGGGCGGACAGACGGGAGGGTGGGGGGGGTAAGTTCATTCATGGGTTTCTTTACGTCCCTATTATCTCAGATAATGAAGTCCGGGACTACCATACTCCCGTCGGGATTTCGATTTTCGGCAGGCGAAACCGTCATGGTCCTCGGAAAATGGGAGTTCATATGCATGCATATGGCCCTGATGGTTGACGACCGCGCTAGAATAGTTCCTGAGATCTATGATTCATGATTGTTCGTTCGCCCACACCCGCTCCCTTCACGGAGATCCTGGAATCGCTCCCGACGGAATATTCCCATGCGCGCCCTCCTTTCTCTTCTGACTCCTGGAGGACTGATCCTGGCCCTTGTCATGATTGTGGAGAGGACTCCATCTCTCGCACCCTATCTGGGATCCGTCGTTCCCATCGTTCTTGCCATCCTCTGGTTTATTGCCATGGTGGTGTCCTGGATCTTTCGACAGAACAGGATTCTCTTTCTGAGCATTATTCTGGGGCTGTCCTGGGCTGTCTTTCTGCCCGGTGCACAGGGTGCCGTCTCTCCACTAGTGGTTCAGATCGCCCTTGTCTGGGTGCCTGTGAATGTTTTTCTCCACCTCTTTTTCCCACAGCACGGGATCTTCCGTCCCAAAAGCATCGCCTTCCTGGTCTTTCTTGCACTCCAGGTTATGGTCCTGTCGGCCGGAGTCGCACTTCGGGCTCCATCCATTGAGACCTTCCTCCATAAAAGCCACCTGGCCCTCGTGATTCTCCCCCGCGGGGGAATGGTCTTATGGGTCTTTCCACTCCTTCTTGTCATGGTACGTTATCTGCTGGAACGGGAACCTGTAGATCGAGGGTATATCTGGACCATACCTGCTTTGTGGCTGGGAATTCTGCGTTATCCCGACCTGGAAAAAATGGCTCTCTACGGCTCAACTGCCCTCTTCATACTTCTCCTTGCCATGCTGGAAAAGAGCTATCGTCTTGCGTACAGGGATGAACTTACGGGGCTTCCGACCCGGCGAGGCCTGCAGGATGCACTGAAATCTGTGGGATCCACCTATGCCCTTGCCATGGTCGATATCGACCACTTCAAATCGGTCAATGATCGATATGGTCATGATGTGGGTGACCAGGTATTGAAAATGGTGGCAACCCGGCTTCAGGCCGTTCGCGGCAATGGCCGGGCCTACCGCTATGGAGGCGAAGAATTCACGATATTCTTTCCCGGGCGCACCCGGAAAGAGGTTCAGGATGTTCTGGAAGAATTACGAAAGGATGTCGCAGACAATCCCTTTGTAGTCCGGGGTGAGGGGAGACCCAGACGAAAACCAAAGAATCCGCTGAGGGGAAAACGGTCCGCCCTTAAAGATTTAAAAGTGACGGTCAGTATGGGAGTATCCGACTCCGTCGGAGCATCGTCCGGCCCCGAGGAGGTCCTGAAAGTTGCGGATACGGCCCTTTACCGGGCAAAGAAGGCGGGCAGGAACTGTATTAAATATGGAAGGACCTCATAATGAACGGTTATTGCGATGGGAGTGCCTTTAGGAGATCAGGGATATTGGATCGGGAGGTGAAATCATGGAACGGAAAGCGATCTTCGGGTTCACGTTGTGCTTCATTTTTCTATTTGGAGAAGGCATGTTTGGAGGATCTCATCGGATCCAAACCTTTAAAAATTTGATGGATGCACTGAATTCCCCGGCCCGGGTGAAAGTGGTTGTGCATTATGCAGAGTGCCGGCTGGTCATGGATGACGAAGAAGTTACCCGAGTTCCCGATGCAGTGGGTTCGCTCTTTCTGGATACCTGGGAGTACTTTGCGAAAGGGGCGATCCGAAATGAAAAGGCCTATCTGGCCGCTTCCACGTCTGTGTTGATTCACCACAGCCGTTATGGATATGTCCTTAACTATGCAAAGTTCAGGATCGAAGAGGATGGAAATGTTGAAATTGTCGCACAATACCTCGATCCCAAATCCTACGAAGCCGTGATGGATGAGACCTTCTTCTGCCGGATTGATGACGGGAAGAGCCATGGAGGCGTCAACCTCTTCCTCGACAACTGAGACCTTTCAGGCGGGTGTCCCTTTCCAATTCGTCGGCATGCCGACCAGAAACAGGTAACCGGCAGCCCTGTCGGGACCTCCGGACTCCCCGGAAAATTGTTGCCCCACGTGGGTTTACTATCTCAATTTCTGGTCGTTGAATCGTTTGTCAAGTTCCTGGATCCTGGAGCTTTTCTTTCCTGTTTTTCTGATTTTTTCCATCCATTCTGCCGCTTCGCTCCGCAGATTTTCCCTTTCTGCATCTTGCAGGGGTAGCGTTTCAACTTTTTCCAGGATCGTATCGGTTAGAAAAATCGCAGCATCGGTGTAATCGGGATTGATTTCCAGGGCGTTTCGAAAGGCAATCTCTGCCCGGGAAAGTTCTTTGTCTCCAGAAATACCCGCACGCCTCTTTTCATGGTATAGATCCATACATGTCGTTCCTAAATTCATGGCTGCGAATATGAACCTCGGGTTGACCTGCATGGAACGGGAAAAATAATTCACGGATTCTGTCATCGCTTCAAGATCAGCCTTCCCGGACTTCTGGCTGAATTGTGACCGGTCACGATAGAGTAATCCGAGGTTGTTCAGAGCATGGAAAAAATCAGGCTGCTGCTCCAGAGCCAGGTCCAGTGCCCTTTCCGATTGGTCGAAGTAATCGGCCGGATTTTCTTCAGAAGCGGACATGGCGTACTCCCCCAGAAGACGCATGGCCACGCCAAGATTTAAGAACGCATAGGCCCTGTCCGTCTCCCGTTCAGCAGCCCGGGAAGCATATTTTGCGCAGGTTTGAAGTGCATCTCTCGGATCCTGACCGTTTTTTATCAGATACATGGCCCAGCGTTTATAGGCATTGGACAGGCTGTTATAAATATTTCCGTTTTCAGGATCGGCCGTGAGGCTTTCCTGGCAATAAAGGACGGACTGCTGAAACGCGTGCTCCGGTGATTGGCCTGAATCGATGTCAATGTAGATTTGTGTATTCCATCGCTCGCACAGCGATTGATACGCCTGGGGAAGGCTGCGGGCAATATCAATCGAAGCCAAATAAAACGTTTCAGCGGATTTGTAATGTTCGGAGGCCTGGTTGTTTCGGCCCTCGAGACGGGCGAGGTCGCCCTCCACCATATCGATGTCTCCTCGGCTCATGGATGCCAGATAGGCCCATGTGTCCCGATTCAGAATGGTATCCAGCAACTTCCTGGCTCTTTCGAATTTTCCCTCATAGAAGGCAATCATCGCTTCCTGATACCGGGGGTCTCCGACCATAGATCCGGACTGAGACATTCGAAGAAAAGAAACGGCAGGAATCCGGTAGGACTCTTCAACTTCCTGGCGGCGTTCTTCCCGTTCTTCCTTGGACAGTTTGCTCAGCTCTCGCAACTCTTCCTGGTAGAGACGCCCGTGTACCGAACCCAGCGTGCAGGCAAGCTCCGGCTCCCTGAATCCAGCCTGCCAGGCCCTGGAAAGATGGTCCAGGGCTTTTCGGTAGTCCTGAATGGCGTAATATCCCTCTCCGAGCGCGTAGTGAAAAGGACCCGCCGCTGTTCCCTCTTCATGGAGTGAGAATTCTTCCTCCAGTTCCGAGATCTTCCTCTGGACCTGGGCCCGTTCCTGATTGATGTCGTGAAGGGGGAGAAGAACTGCCCGGTCCATGATCGCCCTCATCTCTCCGGCTTCCTGGCTGTACCGATGGGTGAGGCGGCTTCGTTCCGCGGCTTCCCAACGGCTGCGAATCAGCCACAGGGACAGGATTGAAGTGATGAACAGTGCCAGAGCGACCACCAGAGACAGGAATTTGTGTTTCCGGATTTTCCTGGAGATTCGATAGAGAATACCCGCGGGGTGTGCATCAATGGGGTCTCCATCCAGAAAATGGCGCAGATCCATAGAGAGCGCCTTTGCAGAATCGTAACGCCGGTCCGGATCTTTTTCCATACAGGTGGAAACGATGGTCTCAAGGTCACGCGGGATGTGCGGGTTGAGGGTCTTGAGAGGAGCCGGGTCATCCTGAACGACCTTCGTGAGTATCTCTACGACACCCTTTCCTTTAAAGGGAGGAGATCCGCCAAGCACTTCGTACAGGGATGCTCCCAGGCTGTAGATGTCACTGCGACGATCCATAGAGGCCATATTGCCCTGTGCCTGCTCCGGAGGCATATAGCATGGAGTTCCCAGGATGGTTCCGGATACGGTATGGCCCTGAGATTCCAGGTCACGAGCCAGCCCGAAATCCATGATGTAGGGTTTCCAGGGGCCGTCCTCCAGTCGTTCCACCATGATGTTGGAAGGCTTGATATCGCGGTGAATCAGCCCGGCTCTGTGGGCGGCATGCAGGGCATCCGCGATTTTCTCAAAGACGATGGACTTTTCCTCGACGGACATCTCTGCGGCGGCCTCCTTCAGCTCCCGCCCGTCGATATATTGCATGGCAATGTAGGGTGTACCGTCAATTTCACCCGATTCATAGACCTTGCAGATGTGTTCATGGTCCACACGGGCCTGGGCCCGGGCTTCACCGAGAAAGCGTTGAACCAGCTCCGGCTCCGATATCTTAATCTGCTTTAATGCAACCAGACGATCCAATCGGGTATCCCGTGCCCGATAGACCCGTCCCATACCACCCTCGCCCAGGATGGATTGGATAAGGTATGGGCCGAAGTTTTTTCCTTCAAACGACTCTTTTGCCGCGGATGAATCTGGTTTTGTGGAAGCATGGACCGTTTGTACATGATCAGAGGCGGACATCAACTCTTCTTCGAGCCTGGAGAGAATTTCCGCGTTGAGCCGCCCTTCTGAAATCAGAAGCGATAATCGGGATCCCCATCGGCCAGGCTGGAGAGTAACCTGGATATCGTCTGAAACCCTTTGTTTGAGGGAGGCAAGATCTTCCTCTGAGAGGTACCCTCGTCTCAAACAGAGTTCAAGTATCGAGTCTTCAAAGTGAAAATCCACGGGACCCGACAATTGTATCGCAGCTTCGTACAGAGATGAATTGCGAGGGGCGATATCCCTGGAGCTGAAGAACCCTGGAAGAAAACTACGGGGAGGTTTCTTCGTTGTTAATCCTTGCTTCGTCCGACCTGTCTTCTTCCAGGATCTTACGAATTCACGAGAGCGTTCTAACCCCCGTGATACGGTCATGGATAAAAATGGATACAGGGTAGAGAACAAGAAAGAGAAAAAGATTCATGGAAAAAGTCACGGCAGGTTTCATCTCTCCAAGCATGGGCTGAATGCTCAAAGGAACGATTAGAGCAACCAGCGACGCCATCATGGGCAGCAGGAGGGTGTGAGAGAAGTCCCGGATCCTGATACCTGCAAGATGAATGGCTAACCGCATGGCAAAGGGATCTATAAGCAGTGCGCTGATCAAAATTGTCAGGGATGTGCCGGCGAGACCGTATCGATGTGTCATCGGATAGATCAGCACGATAATGAGCAGGAGGCGGACTGCCTGAAGCTTGGTTGCAATATGGGGTCTACCGAGACCGTTAAAGAGGGGACCGGTGGTAGCACTGATGGAACGGAGAAGTCCGCACAGGGCGAGAATCTGCACGATGGGAACTATGGGCAGCCAGTCGGGGGTTAAAAAAGAAGGGTAAAGTCTCCAATGAGAAGGATGATCATCAGGGAGAGAGGAATGGACAGGAGGGCCGTCAGGCGCAGAACATTGTAGATAGGCCCGCGAAAGGCTTCGGGGGCGATCCTGGAGGGTCGCATAGGCCGGGAAGGCTACCTGGGAAAGGATATGGGTGATTTCCGTTGGGGTGTATTGGAGAGGTAATAGGCGACCTGGTAAATTCCCAGAGCGGCAGCTCCCAGGACTTTTCCCACATAGATGTCGTCTCCCAACATGATCAGGCATACGATGATGCTGCTGCCCCAGATCCACTTTCCGTACCCCACGAGGGATCTCGCAATCTCCATATTGATTCGGAATCCTGGTACCTTTCCGCCAATCAGAAAGGGAGTGAAAGTTCTTGTGGCATGTCCGGACAGGTACCCGAGGACCAGAGCCCAGAGCGACCGTGTCATCAGGGCAATCGTCACGGCGACGATAAACTCGATGATCGTTCCCGGAAACATGTAGAGAAAATGTTTGGTTCCTCGCTGAAATGAGTGGGTTGCGAGTGTAGAATGTGGGTTATCTGAAGGAAAAGAGAGGCCCACATAGAGACGAAGGAGATTTTCAGTACCGCACTTGGGTTA
>DAOSWS010000038.1:0-10847 GCA_035593605.1 Thermoanaerobaculia bacterium
TACAATAACCACTTTGCTTCCCCGCTGCTCTCGTGGGGCTTATAGTATCAGTCCCTATTTTACGGTCTGTTTGAATATGGTAGGGATTCACCAACTTGCTATACTGAAGGTATGCAGGTGGATATTCATTTCTACGCCATCTACGCCCTTTCCCGTGCCGCGGCCTTCTCTCCTGCGGAAGCCCACATCATTGCCTCTTCCAGCCAGTACACTGACGACAGTATCTATGAAATATACCCCGGTCTGGAACCCTGGAAACCGGTACGAACCGCGCACATAGGATTGGAGACCTGGAGCTCCTCCCTGCAGCGGGAAGTCTTCATGCCCTTTCATTTCATTCCCGGGGGAGAGGGGAGGGGGGAAGAACGATGGATTACCCGTGCCGGTTCATCGCTGGCGGAAACGGTTCTGAAGGCGGCCATCGATACCCGGGGAAACTCACTCTACCTTTTCAGGCTGGGTATTGCCCTCCATGCATACGCCGACACGTTCAGCCATCAGAATTTCACAGGGAGCCACAGCCGTTTCAACACCGTCAGAGATCTCCACGCCCGTAACGAAAGCAAGTACTGGGAAATGGCTCAGAAACGCTGGCACTTCGGACCCCAGTCTCCGTACAAGCTCCTTCCGAAGATCGGCCACGGAGAAGCCGGGAAACACCCTGACATTCCCTACCTCGAGTGGTCCTACCGCAATCATCGCGGTACCATGGTCCATGGATCCAATCCGACCCGCTACATTGAGGCCCTGGAATCCATCTGTGCTCAACTGGCACCGTTGAACAAACCCGCGAAAATTGTTCCCTGGTCGACCCTCAAGAAACCCTGCAGGAACGCAATCACGAAAACCGGATACAGGGCTGCACGGGTCCTTCACTGGAAACGGGCCATTAGAGGGAGCGAGTTTTATCACTGGACAACCCGGGAGCTTTTCACCATGCAATATGACCGCCACCATTGGAGAGATGCCGCCATTGTGCCCGCCATCACCGAACACGGTCTCTGGCAGCCCAGACCCACATTCAACAACTCCCACTGGGTCCGATGGCACCAGGCCGCCGCCGAACATCGGCAGCTTGTGCTGGGCCTCCTTTGACCCTCAGAATGCCATTAGCACCTTTGCGGTTTTTTTATTGAATATTTGCTCTGGACAATCGGGATTTCATGGAAGTAACTCATGAAAAAAAAATTCCTGATACATTAAAACAAGTATTCACGAAATAGATCTGAACCGAAGGTTGATGGGGAGAAGGTCGAGAGGTACATGTCTATCAGTCCACCCAGCTAAAGTTGCCAAAATAGACCCAAATATGGAATTACAGATTCCATATCTCAAGAATTGCGATTCTCAAATTTCATAATGCAATTGAATCCCAGGTCTCAGTCTTGTTAATGACAGTAATTGATGTAAGTATATTTGACAAAAGGACGTCTATATGGTAAGTATGTATCATGTATAGTCGAGAATACTGGGTGAATCGTATTCAAAAGGCGTGGGAGAAACGACCTATAGTCTGGTTGGCTGGCGTTCGGCGAGTTGGGAAAACTACCCTCTCCAGAATGTTGAAAGATATCCAATATTTCAATTGTGATCTTCCCTCCATTCAGCGTCGCCTTGAAGATCCAGAGTTGTTTTTCCAGGGCCTCCCTCATCGGGCAAGGATTGTCCTGGATGAGATCCATCGCCTGAAGGATCCAGCTATTACTTTGAAAATCGCAGCCGATGTATTTCCTGATCTCCGAATTCTTGCAACCGGATCTTCCACACTTGCGGCTACGAAAAAATTTAAAGACACACTCACGGGTCGGAAGCAGGTTATCTACCTCCCACCCGCATTGTGGAGTGAATGTGTTTCAACCTTTCACATCAATGACTTCGATCACCGGTTACTGCACGGTGGGCTTCCAGAACCGCTGCTGTCAAAAAAAAAGGATCCTGATTTCTTTGCAGAGTGGATGGACAGCTATTATGCCAGGGATATCCAGGAACTCTTTGGCATCAGGGAAAGAACCGGCTTCCTGACACTCCTGCGATTCATGCTCTATCGCAGTGGAAGTGAGACGGATTATACGATGTTATCCCGTGAAACAGGTCTTAGCCGACCCACCATAAAGGCCCACCTGGAAGCCATGGATATTGCATGTGCTCTCTATACGGTCACGCCCTTCCATGGCGGAAACCGCCGGGAAATAGTACGCCGGCCAAAAATCTACGCCTTCGATACAGGGTTTGTGACCCATGTGCGGGGCTGGGATACGATCAGGGAGGAAGACCGTGGTATTCTGTGGGAACACCTGGTCCTGGATACTCTCCGGAGTTGCGAGAAGATTTTTAAGATCCAATACTGGAGAGATAAATCGGGAAGAGAAATAGATTTTATCCTCCCAGGGAGCCGTGGCGAAGTCGATGCCATCGAATGCAAAATTAATCCAGACCGATTTCATCCAGGATCACTTCGAGCATTCAGAAGCTTCTACCCGAAGGGGAAAAACTACGTGATATGCCCATTGGGGGACATTTCCTACGAGAGGCGATATGATGATCTCCTGGTCAGGGTCGGATCTGTCGATACGCTTTGTCAAGCCTATGATTTCGGATCTGACAATTCCCTGGGCCAATAATCCGAATTCACGCCGGAATAAGGAGGACGATGGGGGTGAGGCTGCTTTCCTTTTGTCACTGCGAGGCGTGCAACGACGAAGCTACCCCACGCAATATCATGCTCATAAAATAGGGACAGTCCCTATTTATTATTTTGTAAGTAGTGAAATGTGAGATAAAAGGAAGGACTGCCCCACGGGGACATGTACTCGTTACGTGTCCCCAGATAAAGATGTCATCGCGAGGAGCCGCAAGGCGACGCGGCGATCTAGTTCTGATACCCAACGAGATTGCTTCGCTTCACTATGTTCCGCTCGCAATGACAACGTTCATTCTGTCACTGCGAGGAGTGAAATGACGAAGCAGTCTCACACATTTAAAGTCTCTCGGCTAGTTGAATGAATACCAGCGATAAGGTTATCGGAAGAGTACCTACCTACCTTCACGCACAATGAAGAATCCCTAAACCAATAATGTTAGATTATCTATCATATACTTGACAGAAATACGAACATTTCCTATACTATGGAGTAGGGAGAAGATATGAAGAAAGATGAAAAAGAGTTGGGAAAGAGGATTACTGGACTTCGAACCGGTCTACGGATGTCACAGCAAAATCTGGCAGACCAGATAGGTATCTCGAGAAGCGCTCTGTCCCAGATCGAACGGGGGGAAAGAAAGCTCTCTGCCGAGGAGCTTGTCCGTCTTGCGGAAACAATGAATCTTTCCGCCGAAGCCGTAATGGACGCATCATTGGAACCCCAGGTCATCCTTGAAAAAGCCAGGCGAAAGAAGAAGAATGAACCAATTCGGATCAACGTTCCTGCGGAAAACGTACGAAAGTTTAAAGAAGTATTACTCTATATCTTAAATAGGGTAGGCGCGAAGCCCAACATAGGGGAAACCGTACTTTATAAACTGCTCTACTTCATCGATTTTGATTACTACGAGAAGTACGAAGATCAGCTTATCGGTGCAAAATACATGAAAAATAAGTTCGGTCCAACACCCGTCGCTTTTAAAAAGATCGTGGAACAAATGATAAGAGATAAGGAAATTGAGCAGGTGAAAAGCAGATATTTTCAGCGTGATCAGAAAAAATATCTTCCCCTCCGCAGTGCGAGTCTTACAATTTTGAATGCGCGGGAGTTGGAACTCATCGACGACGTGTTGAATCGGTTATCCGATATGAGTGCCACAAAGATCAGCGAATATTCACATAGAGATGTCCCCTGGCTTTCCACCGGGGATGGTGACCTCATTGAATATGAATCCGTCTTTTACCGCACGGACGAATACACGCGCAGGGCCGAGGATGATTGAGCAGTTCCAAGTCGAAACGACACCAGAGTTTGATAAAGATTTTAAAGCTCTCGAAAAACGGTACCGAACCCTGAAAGAGGATTTTCAGATCTTTCTCAACGCACAGCTCGCCCCTCTCCATAAGTTGGGAATTGATAATGGGGGCGCTGTCCCTATCTCCGACCTGGGAAATTCCCCCCTGCCTATATACAAAGCGAAGAAGTTCGCCTGCCGAAGCTTGAAAGGAAAGGGAGCGCGGACAGGAATCCGTGTGATCTACGCGTATAATCAGGAAATAAATCAACTGACCTTTATTGAAATCTACATAAAGTCTGACAAAGAAAACGAAGACAGAAAGCGTATCGACAGATACCTGAGTAGCATCACTTGAACCGTCACGGTCCTTTTTGTGACGGTAGGGTATCGTCAATGTTGTTGCTGTTCCCCCGTCTACTGACTGCCAACTGCGGTATGCCGTTGTTTTACCTCACCATCACCAGCACTTTGATCATTCCCGTCCCCGAATCCAGAGGTTCGAGGGCTTTACCGATCACGGTTCCCGGTACAAGGGTCTTCATCTTCATCGCGTGGCCCGTGATGGGGGAGGAGACCAGCAGGTCGCCTTCCCGAATGGGGGATAGGGTGGCATCCACATTCACATAAGCGATCCCGGTAACGGCAGTCAGAAAGAAGCCTTCCCCATCGTCCACGGCGATCCCAACGACGAGGGGGTCCGCTTCCTGACTGCAGGGATAGAGTTCCGCCCCGATGGCGGTGTTGATCACGAGAACGTCTCCCGAACGCACGCCCTGCGCGATTGGGATTTGTATCCCTGGAGTCCGGGCATGCGAGGGAGATTCTCGATCTGATCTCATTTCCCTGTCATCCAGACGGGAGCTGTCAACGTTGTCAGACCGGGCAATTTTTCGAAATTGTGCATAGTCTGCCCCGTCTTGTCGGTCATCACTGTTGTTATCGTCCTGACTGCGAGCAGGGGTCTGCCAGCTTGCCAGGCCATCGGCATCAGAGGTGAGAACTTTTCCCGCCCCGGGATTTCCGCCTGTAATTTTGATCTGTCCTGAAACTGTCATCGATCCCGCCACATCCAGGCTCGTCTGGGGTGTGGACGTGTTAATCCCGACGTGTCCATCGGAGACGATTAAACTTGTATCGGTTGTTACATAAGTTCTAAAAACCCAATCTCCGCCGAGTGCGGCGCTTCCTCCTGGATAAACATCGACCGTACTAAAGGAAAGGCCAATCCCTGGTGTGCTCAATCCACAGGTGTAAATTTGACCGGCTGTAACCGGAATCGGACTGGACAACACAATTTCATTTTCATCATATCCTATGGATACCGTGGTCGTACCCAGCAGAGTTCCTCCAGTCCCGGTCCCCTCATAAATGGAGAGGGTCCGAGTCCCGGTCGTAACAGCATAGATCATGATTTTCGTTAAATTCCCGGTTAATCCGGCAGTAAAGGACTGCCACTGAGGGGTAACCATGTTGTACTGGTTGTGGGAGTCATTTTCCTGATCCACCACTTCACCACCCACCACCTGTAAGCCTCCCTCCTGAAACGTCACAACATCAGTAAGTGCCGTGATATCAGTCGATGGCCCCTTGGCAATGACGAGATCGGCATCGTTGGATCCAATGTTTTTTCGGTACATCTTCCAGGTATACGCTCCACCCGAATTTCGGAACATCAGGCCCTGGCTGTACGTGTTGTCGGAAACCCGCAGGGCAAGGCCATCATTATCCTCCGTGGAATAGACCGTCAAATCGTTTCCCGGTGAAGATATCCCGATTCCCACATTCCCGGACACGGACGAATACATATTACTGCCGGATATTGTCCAATCTCCGTCATCGCTGGAGGGAAGATCGGAAGTGCACTCCACGGTCGATCCATCGGAACTGGAGCACCACTTTCCCGCCGTCAATGGGCCCACGGAAGGGTCCGATTCCGAGGTCAAAAAAGCAGAGCTGTCCAGGCCATCCAGATGATCGGCATTCTGTGCATAGGCCGAGGCCAGCACCCGGACCCGCGGCGAAAGATCCTCCCCGCCGACAGTCACCTGCAGCCACACCGCTGCGTAGTCCCGGAACATAGCCGCCAAATAGATATACGTCCCCGCGCCTGATCCGTCAGTTACCGTACCTGACCCCAGCGCAACATTGAAAAGGCCGTCGGAGACCGTCACGGCTCCGGATCCCGCAGCAAGATGGGAATCGATCAGGATCTCCTCGCCCGCCGTAGCATCATTAAAAAAAGTGAAGACCATGTCGTAGGAACCATCAAGTGGTGCGCCCGTATCATCCCGCAGAACACCCTGGTAGTTGATGAGGCCCGGAGGTGTGGCGGCATTGATCAATACGACCCCGCATATCATGAAGAGGAAAAAGAAAGATAGATTTTTCATGAACCCTCCAAGAAGACGATATGGCCCTCGCAGCTATTCCGTGATGTCTTGTTGCTATGATAATCGATTTTTATGCGAATGGATACTCTCGGTTACGGTTTTTGTGACGGTGAGTGACAATATATCCGATGCTGTAAGATACGGGACGTAACTTGCGTGCCGATCGTAATATCATGCTCATAAAATAGGGACAGTCCCTATTTTTTATTTTGTAAGTTGTTAAATGTGAGATAAAAGGAAGGACTGCCCCGCGGGGACATGTACTCGCTACGTGTCCCCGAATAATCGGAAGGTATTTTGTGTTTTTAACCCATAAAACTCATAAATCTCACTAAACCCATAAAACCATCTTATCTCACCATCACCAGTACTTTGATCATTCCTGTGCCCGTGTCGAGCGGCTCCAGGGCCTTGCCGATCACGGTACCGGGGACAAAAGCTTTCATCTTCGTCGCATGCCCCGGCAGGGGAGAGGTGACGAGGAGATCGCCCCGACGTATCGGAACCATCGAAGCGTCAGCCTTTACCAGGGTAACCCCGGAAACCACCGTCTGAATTGTTCCTTCGCCGTTTTCCGCCGCCACGCCCACGACCATCGGATCGGCCTCTGTACTGCAGAGATAGAGCTCTTCTCCGTTGGCAGGGTTGAAAACCAGAATATCGCCTGCCTCCACCGGGTAGGCTGCCGCCATGGGCTCAACCAGGCGGCGATCCTGGGATCCCACTGAATCAAGATGGTTCGACGCATCGACCGTACCGGTTGTCGATTCTTTATCAACCGCATCCACCCGGGCCTTTGGCTCCTCAAGATCTCGGGCCTCTTCCGCACGTTTCACTCGAGAGATCGTTCGTTCTGCGGCTGTCTGTTGATCCCCCGTATCCATTCCATCCGGTTCCGCATTTTGAAGAACCTGATAATTCTCTCTTCCCTTTCGCGTAGCTATGGCAAACCAGTCGAAGGAATAAGAGCCTTTCCCCTCTTCAAGTTCCTGTACGGAGATCGTGGAATCATCCGACGCCGTCCAAGCCAGGCCCGGAGACGAAGAATCCCTGGGGGTTAAATAGACGCTCAAAGAAGAAAGATCGGCCATCTCTCTAAGGTGGTCGGGAATGGATATAGTTGCTGCCCCATTCACCAGGGCAGCCGTTCCCCGAAACTGGATGAGAGGTTCCGGGCCCGTAGGTGTCGAATACCGGATCTCCTTCCCTGCATGCAGGTCGGAGACTTTGACATTGTAAAAATCATCCGCTTCGACGAATCCCTTATCAGAGGTGTCAATACCGATCCATACTTGATATACGGCTGACTGATCATAAAACCGCATCCCACCATGATCACTTGCGTCAACGTACGCATAAATTCTTCCACCCCCTGCTGCGTTTTGCAGGTTGAAATTGCCGCCTGCCACAGTCAGTCTATGGGTGGGGTCAAGGGTACCAATTCCTACGTTCCCGGTATCCGCAACGATCTTCATTAAGCTCTTCGCCGCGTTATAGTCATAAAATGTCAGGCTCTTCCCGGCTCCTGCGTCCACGCCAATCACCGCATCATTCCCGCCATAACCATCGGCCAGGGTGAATTTCAGCCGGCTCTCCAGGGTTTCATCGCCTGCAACGCTCAACGTCCACTCAGGCGTCGTGGTTCCGATCCCTACACTCCCAACCGCATCCACATAAAGAGCATCGACCGGATGGCCATCATCGGCATCCAGGGACCAGCTATCCCCCGCTGCAGTTGCCTGAACGGTTCCGTCAGGAAATTTGAAACCTCCCGACGTAGACTGGATAGTTCCTGTGACGGATAACATTTCTTCAGGTGTTCGCGTGCCAATGCCTACTGCGCCGGGATCACCAACATAAAGACCGGCAAATGTTCCTGAGGAAACATACGTCTTAAAAGTAAAATCCATCGTGGCGGATACCGAAGAAATGCCGCCGCTATATGAATTTACATCGTTTATACGCCAATACGACCACTCTTGCGATGGAATTTCACTAATTGTGTAGATTTGACCTGCCGTAACCCATGGAGGCGATGAAAACCTGAATTCATACCAGCCGTTATATGCTTCTGTCATCGTAACGGACTTACTGGCCAGAAGTGCTCCGCCTGTCCCGGTTCCCTCGTGAATATTAACCGTGATTACGTGTCCGGATGAAGCACTCAGACTAATAGAAATTTTTGTCAAATACCCTGTCATTCCCGCTGTGAAGGACTGCCACCGGGAATAATAAGCTTCATTGAAATCCTGAGTTTGCGCCTGGTCTTGAAGGCTGTTCCAAACCGTGACGTTTAAGGTCCCTGGTAAAGACTGTGTTCCGATATCGACCCCCATTCCGTCATCGAAGATCAAACCCTCAGAGAGAGCGGAACCATCCCACCGGGGCACCGCGCCAATCGTAGAGAGATCCACCTCCGGATCGGTTTCTGCCGTCAAGCCGGTATCATCGACATTATCCGCAAAGCCCGCAGGAACCGACGTTAAATTGCTCCAGTCATGAAGATCGGCCGCGGTTTCGCCTTCAAGGGACCCTGCATTCTGGGCATAGGCCGAGGCCGTCACCCGGACCCGGGGGGAAAGATCCTCTCCCTCCACGTTGACCTGCAGCCAAACCTCATTGTAATCAGCAAAGACCAAACCCAGCGAGGTGTAGGTTCCCGCTCCCGATCCATCGGTCACCGTTCCGGATCCCAGAGCGACAGAAAATAGGCCATCGGAAACGGTCACGGCTCCAGATCCTGCGGCCAGGTGAGAATCGATTAATATCTCATCGCCCGCCGCGGCATCACTGTAAAAGGTGAACACCATGTCGTAGGAACCATCAAGAGGTTCCCCCGCATCATCCCGAAGAACCCCCTGGTAGTTGATGAGGCCTGGCGGAACCGCAGCGAACAGATACATGGCCCCGCACGCCAGCAGGAAGAAGAGAAATAACTTTTTCATGGCAATCCCCCCAATAGGATTTGTCCCCGCTCCAAGTAACCCATGATGTAGGTGCCTTGATTCTACGATACTCCTTATTTCAAAAATTTTCCATCCATTATTCGGCTAACCGAATGGATACTCACAGAATCTCGCAGAAAAATTCTGTGAAGTGCAATGACACCATTCATTCTGTCACTGCGAGGAGTGTAACGACGAAGCAGTCTCAATTAGACTGCAATCTTGGGAACAACACGTGCGTGCCTGGTGACAAACGTTGGATCAAAGATTTATAGTGTAACCAGATGTAAAAGGAGGGATGGATGAAAACAATAAGGCTCATTCTTATTCTTGCTCTTTTCCCGCTGGTAATGAACGCGCAGGAAGCGACCGTAAAGGTGACCCCGCTGAACGACCACCTCTACCGGATCGATGTCGCGGCGGGATTCACCGCGAATGTGATCGCCTCCGTGGGGGAGGATGGGATCCTCCTCGTGGATACGGGTCTGCAGGCCGGTGTGGAAAAGCTTAAAAAAGCGCTTACAGAATTGGGAAAGGAAAAAGGGGAGGTGAAGTACATCATCCTGACCCATGAACACCCGGACCACGCCGGCGGACTTGCCGCCCTGGGGCCGGGAGCCACGGTCATCGCCCACAAAGGTGTACGCAATCAGCTGACCAGCGGCACCAATATTCTGCTGGAGATCCCCGAGTCGGCACTTCCCACGATTACCATCGACGCCGAGACGACACTCCATGTCAACGGAGAAGAAATCAGGATCCTTCCCCTGCCGGGGAGCCATTCCGACACAGATATGGCCGTGTACTTCGTGGAGTCAAAGATCGTCTGCATGGGCGGCCTGGGCAACCCGGTCTCGTTCCCCTATGTCGACCGGGGCAAGGGGGGATCGTTCGCCGCGTATCCTGGCGTGATCCAGAAGCTAATGAAGTCCGTTCCGAAGGACGTAACCTTCGTTCCCGGCCATGGGGACAATTTCGGTATAGAGCAGCTGAAAACCTTTTCCGAGATGCTCCTGGCCACTAAGGACGTGATGAAGAAAGCCCTCGATGAAGGGCTGGACGCGAAGATGATGAAAGAAAAGAATATCCTCAAGGAATGGGAATCGTACCAGCAAGGCTTCGTGAACACCGGACAATGGATCGATACCGTAGTGCCGGAGCTGATCGGCAAGGTGGAAAAGCCCGTTTCCCCTCCGATCGAACCCCTGTTCCACGCATATAAAGCCGGCGGAATCGAACCATTGATCGAAGCGTACAACAAACTCAAGCAGAACAACGGCAAAGACAAAGGTCTGGGCGAAGGCCTGATGAACACGTTCGGGTACTATCTTCTGGGAAAAGGAAAGACGGAAGACGCCATCAAGGTCTTCACGCTCAACGTGAAAGAATACCCGGAGGCTTTCAACGTCTACGACAGCCTGGCGGAAGCCTACATGGTCCACGGAGAAAAGGACCTGGCCGTGAAGTATTACAAAAAGGCGCTGGAAATCAATCCAGAATTCGAGAATGCAAAAAGAATGTTGCAACGCCTGACAACACCCTAGCGCCGCTTACCAAGTCGATTGCCAGGCCG
>DAOSWS010000038.1:10947-31950 GCA_035593605.1 Thermoanaerobaculia bacterium
TAGCTCGAATAGCGCTTGCCACGCTGAAGTTGTCTTGTAACGAAAGCGGGAAGGCTGGTAGCTCGAATAGCGCTTGCCACGCTGAAGTTGTCTTGTAACGAAAGCGGGAAGGCGGATAAATCCCCTAACCAAGTCCCCCCTATTTAGAGATACTCTGGAGGTCGATGGGGTGGATGGGTGGTGGAAAATCAATCCATAAAATCCATAAAATTCATTAAATTCTCAAATTCGCCTATGGCGTGTCAACTGGACATATCTTGTCCCTTTGCGGGATTTATTGTGTAGACATCGAGGGCGGCGGTGGTACGGCGCCCAGAAAACCCAAGGAGGGACTATGAAACGAAAAATTCTTATTCTTGCAGCTGTTGTCATTCCCGTTATTTTTCTCATGCTTGCCTGTGCATCCATCATGCAGGGTACCCGGCAGGATGTCGGGTTCTCCTCCAATCCATCGGGTGCGAAAATCACCGTGGACGGACAGTTTATGGGGGTAACCCCCACCGTGCTTGAGCTTAAGCGGAAGAAAAACCACATCGTGAAGCTAGAACTGGAAGGCTTTCAGCCTTACGAAGCGACCCTCAGCCGGAAAGTCTCCGGATGGGTGTGGGGGAACCTTGTCTTCGGCGGTATCCCGGGGCTTATTGTTGACGCCATCACGGGAGGCATGTACAAGTTGACGCCGGAGCAGATCCAGGGAGTGATGGCTGAGCAGAAAGCAGGCTCAGATCTGAAGGAAGACAGCCTGGTGATCGCCGTGGTTCTGCAGCCCGACCCGTCCTGGGAAAAGATCGGGCAGTTGGCACGAAAGGACTGACCGCAGAGGCCACCTGAACCGCGCCGTACCACGCCGCTTCAAGATGTTGCTGGTTTAAGATTACTCTACGAATACTGAAGCATTAAATGACCTGTAGTAATGGACACATATATAAGGCTTATATATAAGGGTAAGGTTATAGTAAGTATAATATTTGGTATAAATATATATAGTAAGGATACTGCATAGTAATAGTAAAGATAAATATAATAGGGGTGAGGGCTTGACAAACAGCATCATACGTATTAATATATAAAAAGGAAGAACTCTGCCTTTATGGCAGAGTTCATTGTTTTTAAGCAAGGGGCGCGTAAGCGCCCCTCAACCTTTGTACGAGAAAGGAGGATGCGAATGTTGCGATGGAACAACTGGGTAGATACAGAGTGGTTGATGGAGGTATGTCAGGGGAAGCGGATCCAGGATGTCGGAATCCAGGTGGAGCACCCGGAACGGATCCACCTCTTCCTCTCTATCGAGGGAGGCAGCACCATCATCCTCACGATCGAAGGCATGGTCGGCGTCAGCCATGCCATCACGGAACTGATCAAATGAACAGGAATGAGATCCAGGGAGAGGGCCGGCTCATCCCCGGCCCTTTCATACTCTTTATGGAATTCGACTGGTATTTTCTTTGTGAAGCTATATTTTTTCTACCGACTACGGTCTACTATCTACTGACTATCCATGAGACACGAAGTGTACACGTGGTACTTCGTATAGTCGAATGGATGCCCGAAGGGTACTATCTACGGACTTCTTTGTTGTTATTAGAGCCTATACACTTCACACAGCCGATCCAGATCCGCACGTATCATCTCCACCAGCGCCTCCGGCTCCAGGGCCTCCGCTTCGCCGCCCCACTGCAGGACAAAGTGGCAGACTTCCACGAGGCTGGGCACGGAAAAGGAGAGAACCACCGAACCATCGGCTTCATCTTCGACCGTCTGTCCCTCCACCCACGTGACCTCCTTCACCCTCTCCGCAACGGTGGGGGAGAAGCGGATCCTGCAGTCATAGGTGTCATCGGAAACAAACATCTGCGAAGCCGAGGGAAAATAGGTGGCCAGGTCCACCCGGAAGATCGAACGCTTCGGGTTAAAGGTCCCGTCGGCATGGGGCTTTGCCTCCCGGATCCGGCTCACGTGAAAGATGAGAACCTGGTTCCTGCGGTAGCAGTACGCCAGCAGGTACCACCGGCCCTGGAATCCCCTCAGGTGAAGGGGGGCGATCTTCCGCTTCGAGGGTTTCGAGCCGTCCACCTTCTGGTAGGTGATGTCCAGGAAGCGGTTGTGGCGCAGGGCCGCCGTCACCGTTTCCCATACTTCGGGGTCAATATGGGCCACGGGAGCATGGACGTAGGAAAACTTGTCGGGCGAGAGGATGTACTCCCGGTCTTTCTCCGACATGTGCTCCATGAGATGGGAGGCGATTCCCTCCATGTAGCGCCCCAGGTGGGTGTTCTTGAACTCCCGCAGGACCTGCGAGGCCACCAGCACCGCGAACACCTCATCCTCGCTGTGAACCACGAGAGGCGGGAGGGCCAGGGCGGGTGTCGCGTACTTCAGCGTCCGGGCCGAGGCGTCCCAGATGATTTCCGCCCCCACCTTTTCCCGGAGATCCTGCAGATCCCGCTGGATCGTCTTCTCCGTCACGCCCAGTATGCGGGCCAGGTCCGCCTTGGTCACCGAACGGCCCGCGTCGAGGATCTTATGAATCTCGTGAAGCCGTTCCACCTTGTCAATCAGTGAGTGTTTTCCCATGCGGAGAGTATACACCAAAACTCGTCAGAGGGGGGACATATCCTGTCACCCCGCCAGAAGTATTGTATAGATGAAAACAACTGCGGTACCGAGGAAGGAGGGACGATGCCCCAGACGCTGAAAAAAGCCGAAATCACCCAGGACGCTCCATATCAGTCAACCTGGGAATACCTGGAAGACGCCTTCAGTCTGATTACGGCCCGAAAAGAAAACAAGAGAGAGGCCAACCGTCTGGAACGAGCCATCACCCGACGCGCAGAGGCCACAGGGGAGGGGCTTGCCCTCGTAGGCAGCTTGCAAGGATTGACCAATATCGAAAGGACGATTCTTCTCAACCTCCTGGAGCATCGCATCAACGGAAACCAGGAGGGAAAAAACCTGGCGGAAATCCGGGGAGATCTCACCGAGATGAGGATCGGCCTGGGCATGATTGCCGAAGCGCTTAGTGAACAAGGCCCTCTGATCCGCGAAAACTGGATCCAAATGGGCCGCGGACGAACGATTCTCGATCGTAAATATCGTGTTCATCCTTCGGTAATCCGACGGATGCAAGCGAAAATGGAGGATAAGGGAGAAAATCTCCAATTCCAAAGTCATGGTGAATTTATGTACGCCATGGCATCGCTAATCCCCGATTCGGTCATGTGGGAAGAAGCCGAGGCCGTTGATCTTGAGGCCCTGGACGCGATGGTATGTTCTCCAGAGGACCGTACCCTGCGGAATCCCTTTCACAGGGTATGTGATCGGGCGCGTCTCCATGGATTGGAACGCCGAATCCTGGGGATTATGAGTGCCTATTACATTTACAAGTTGGAAGTCTGGCCCAGTGTTGAAGTGCTCCTGATACTTGCGGGTGTAAGGGGGGAAGATTTGCTTGAGGCGGGGAAATGGTTACTTCCCGATCAGCGGCTTCTCCGGGAGAAGCTTTTGAAAATAGACACATACAACCCCCCTTCGAATATCGGGGACATTCTTAGGGCATCGGTATTTCCCACCGAAAAACTACTTAAAAGCCTTAAGGTTTCCTGTATCCCCCCAGATACAGTGTCCGAATCGGGTCTGCTCAAGACCATCCAGCCCGATTTGACCCTGAAAGACCTGATCCTTCCGAAAAAGGTAAAGGAGGCAGTCCGGCAAATCCTCTCCGCCGCACGGTATGCCGAAACGATATACAGAACATGGGACCTGAAACGGATTAGCTACGGTACCACTGTGGGGGTTTTGCTCTACGGCCCACCCGGGACGGGGAAGACCGCCCTGGCCGGCGCCATTGCCCGGGAGCTGGGTTCCCCACTGACGATGGTATCCATGTCAGGGCTTGTCGACATGTGGTTAGGGCAAACCGAAAAGTACATCGAGACCATCTTTGAGGAGGCGGAAAAGAGAAAGGCAGTCCTCCTCTTCGATGAAGCCGACGCGATATTAAGCAATCGAGCCATGATTAACACCGATTATTCCCGGCGTTGGGTCAATCTGATCCTGCAGAAGATCGAGAGACACAAGGGCGTGGTCATCCTCACCACAAACTTCTCCATCCAGCTCGACCCGGCCCTGGAGCGCCGCCTCCTGCATCGGCTCGAAATGCCCGCCCCGGATGAGACGGCCCGCAGAGATATATGGACCCGGCTGATGGGCAAGAGCCTGCCGCTGGCCGACGATGTGAACATCCTGGCCCTTGCCCGGCATCCTCTGACCGGCGGCCAGATCAAGAACGTGATCATCAATGCCGCGCACCGTGCTGCGGAACGGACGAAGGGGAAAGGTCCGGTGAATCGGGAAGATCTTGAAACTGCACTCGAGGGTGAATCCAACATGGCCATCGGGACGACAGCCACGAGAATTGGATTTAGGCAATGAAACCTATGGCCGGGGCCTGGGGGACCGACAAACCCTGGAGCCCTACAGGAGCCCCAATGGCCCCGGCCGCCCTTTATTACCTATAAGGAGGTATACCATGGGATTCGTCTCGTGCATGGAAGACAACAACACGCGCCAGGAAGACCTGGACAACCAGGATCTTTCCCTTCACAATCCATCAGAAGAGGGGAGTGCTGCACTGGCAGAAAGGTGCAAGACCTATCAGGAAGAGATCCATACCCTAAATGCAAGGGTGCGGGACCTGGAATCCCTCCTCGGCATGGTCACAAAGCCCAAGTTAGACCTGGCTGAAAAAGTGCAGAGGGAGTCGGAGGGTCTCGCCCGCCTCGAGAGCGAACGGAACAAGTACTACAACCTCTACCGGGACGAAAAGAGGGCCAACCTCACCCTGATGAAGGACAACCAGCGCCTGAAACAGGAGAACAAAGAATTGAAGGCATTCCGGGATAAAGGCACTCAGAACCCAGAAGTTATGGCCAATCTCTACGAAGCCTTCAGCCAGCCCAAGGACATCCGCAGGCACAAGTCAAGGGACCTTCCTACCGGGTAATCGAATATCGGAAATGAAAGATTGACAGCACAGATATCCTATCAACGAAAAAATGAGAATGATTAACTATAATTGAAAATCATTTGAATGTGGTAAGATTATTTTATGATCGAAAAACGGGGCATTGAGAACAATTTACTGAAGACAATCCATAGCGGCTTTACCCGGCAAAATGAGAATTACCTCTCCCTGATTTTTGCTTGGTTGCTAGATAAATCGTCAATTAGAGATCTATTATGGAACCAGCTCACCGTTCTCGATGTAGATCTGGTTAAGAAATACATGCTGAAAAAGATTGTCGGTGACTTTCAAAAAATTGAATGGCAAGCCCCTAATGAAAAGAAGGATAGGTGGTATGATATTTCTATCAGTAACACAGTAATCGAAGCAAAAGTGATGGCGGGTACTACGAATAACCAATTAACAGAGTATTTTAAGAATAATAGATCATTAATATTGCTGATCCCGAAATATCGAATAAAGGATTTCTATTTAAAATTGAATAAGATCAACGCAAAATCAAAAATTAGAAATTGTTACTTCATGTTTTGGGATGATATTGAGTATATCATTAGGGGAAACAAGAAAGGCGATACATTATTAGAATTAATTGACGAACTTCTTATTTCAAGTGATTGTAAATTGGGTATTATTTATGACAGCGAATTAAACGCGGATATTTTCAACCCTGTTATTTTCAAAAAAGAAAATTCTATTACTAGGTTATTCTACCAAAGAGAAATTAATAAGTTATATAAAGATTTGATATTACATGTAAATAATAAAATTAGGACTTATCAAAAAAAGGAAGAATTCATTCAATATAAAATAACGAGTACAGACATTGGCTACCGCATTTATCTACCGACGAAACGATGGGGAAAGAAAGAGAGAGAAAAAAAAGACATTTGGGGACAAAAAAAGGTAAATGATTGGTTTATTTATTTTGGAGTATCATGTAAAAAGAATAAAGGACAACCTGATTCCATAAGAGTAGTAATCCGATACCCCAAAGAAGGTCACAAAGCTTGGAAAGCATTAGGAAACAGCCCTTCTTTTAAAACAGGACTGGATAAATCAATTCATTTCGATAAGGCCGAGCCATATCAAAATTACGATCAAATGTTGGAGTTCATGAAGAAAAATTTACTCCTCCCATCTGTTTGGTAGAATTTTTATTAAACTAGGTTTAATGGACCCATGCTGCCACTGAGGTAATGCCAGCTATTAAGCATTTTTATGCTCATTTTGTGTACACTTGACAATAGCTGAAGATGGGGGTAATTTTTTATATGCTCTTGGGGGGCTCCAAGCAAAGGCATTAGTGTACGTTGGAGGTATTGATGATCCATACACCAAACGGCAAGAATCTCCTTCTGATAAAAGATGGTGTTTACGATCATTATTTTAAAACCATTGGCTGATTCAGGCCAGCAAACAAGGGAGGTCTAAATGGCATTCATTGTAAATCTTTGGTCTTTCAAAATACACACATTCATGTGTCCTGCTGCACGCACGGATCACCAAAACATGATAGCCTTTTTGAGACCTGTGCGGTCAAAATATTTTGAATATTTGGATACGTGTGGTATCTGTAATACCCAACTTAATAAAAATGTTTCTGATAGACAAATACGAGAATTATTAGACGGAAAGAAAACGGTATTTTGTAACCCATGGAGTAGCAAAGCCCATGTGGACCCTGGATGTTTGAGAAGTATTAAAGATATTAAGGAAGAAAATCTTTTTGATGCAGTCTGGAATGGTAATTCCCTTTGTAGAAATTGCCGCTATGATGCCGTGTATGGATTAATTGCAGATATAAATAGTGGAACGGTTCACAAATTAGATTGCGACAAAATTAGGAGCCAAAATGGGGTTGAATTCGAGACATTCGTATGGCTTGACCAGGCAATGGAGCGAGGCTATAAAGCATGCAATTGTGTAACATCGGGGAACGGAAAATTTATAAGTTTTATCAATATGCTAGAAGAAGAAGTTCGACTCCTTTCAGAATGTGAAGATCCCAATTAGTACGGATTGTAAATGTTGATGGCTACTTCAAAATTAGCAACATCCACCAATAGGAGTAACTAAAATATGCTCGTGATGGGCTCTATGCCAAATTTAACAGAGGAGTGTTCAAGGTAAGGAGTATTCCTTTATACTGTATGGGGAGATTTTCAGAAGAAGGGAGGCAATCTTTGAAATATAACGAAATACCCCGGGAAGGCCAGACGCTTTCAGGTACCCTCTTTTCTGAACCCATGAGAGTTGAAACTGTGCGCCCGGCAGGTGAGAATCAGTGGTCTCTTGGTCTGGTGGGTGTAAAGACAGGCAAATTTATCCGTGTCAATCTATCGGAAGAACAATTCTGCCAATTGGAGGTCATATCGGACACACCGACCTATGCCGGTGATGGAAAGCTCCTTCGCCTGGCATTGCAAGCATACGCTTTGGGAATCGCGTACGAATTCGATCCCTACTTTGGCCTATCCCTATCCCGTGTCGATCCCCTTCCTCACCAGTTGGAGGCTGTATACGACTACCTTTTAAAACTCCCTCAGGTCCGTTTTCTTCTGGCCGATGACGCGGGAGCCGGAAAGACAATCATGGCAGGACTTCTCATACGGGAACTCAAACTCCGCGGTCTGGTGGAAAAAGTCCTCATCGTCGGTCCTGCCAATCTGGCCTTTCAATGGCAGCGGGAGCTGAAGGATAAATTCAACGAAACCTTTGTCGTCATGAAGGGATACGATGTAAAGGACCAGTACGGAGTTAACCAGTGGCTAAAACAAAAGCAGGTCATTACCTCACTCGACCTGGCCAAGCGTGAGGACATACTTCCAAGCCTGAAACAGGTGCGTTGGGATTTAGTCATTGTCGATGAAGCACATCGGATGTCATGGACGCCCCATTCCAAAAAGACCGCCCGATACGCCCTGGGTGAACTCCTTTCCGACACTACCGACCATTTCCTTCTTTTGACCGCCACACCCCATAAGGGTGATCCTGAGAATTTCAGCCTCTTTCTCCAACTTCTCGACCGTGATGCCTATGCCGACGTAAAGTCCATCGAAGAGGCCATGGAACGCAAGCGCGCACCCTTTTACATCCGCCGCGTGAAGGAAGCCATGGTCTACTTTCCCCAACTACAGCCGGACGGAAAATGGGCAGCGAAACGAATATTCACCAACCGAATTCCCAATTCGGCAGACTTTAAGATCGATGGCGACGAATTCGATCTCTACCGTGACATCACCCGATACGTGAAATTTCAGAGTAACCGGGCTGCCGCGCAAGGCAACAATGCGAGAGCGCGTGCCGTCGGCTTCCGTATGGCCCTCTATCAACGCAGGTTGGCTTCGTCGATTTATTCCATCCGGCGCTCCCTTGAGCGCAGTGCCGACCGAATGGAGCGGCTCCTCAAAGAAGCCCGCGAGTTAATTCTGGAAATTCCACCGGACCTTCCCTCACCAGAAGAACTCGAGGAGATGGAAGAGGCGGAACGAGAAAAATATGAGCTCCTCCTTGAGGCCATCTCTCTGGCCGACAACGAAGAGGATGTCAGGGAAGAGATCGAGGGATTACGTGACCTTGCGGCTCACGCACAGACGATTGAGGATATAGGAACCGAAGCCAAACTTTCCCGCCTCAAGGATCTCCTTCAACAGCAGGGCTTCATGGCAAACCCGGACCAGCGCCTTCTCGTCTTCACAGAATTTAAAGACACGCTGGACTATCTTGTCGGGAAACTAACCGACTGGGGCTTTCGGGTCGGATGCATTCACGGAGGCATGAAGATTGGTGCCCGAGACATTCCTCACACCCGCCTTTACACCGAGCAACAATTCCGTGAGGGCGACATTCAGGTCCTTGTCGCCACCGAGGCGGCAGGCGAAGGCATCAACCTTCAATGCTGCCATATCCTATTCAACTACGACATACCCTGGAATCCCAATCGCCTCGAACAACGCATGGGCCGAATTCACCGTTACGGCCAAACTCACGACTGCCTGATTTTCAACTTCGTTGCAACCAATACAATCGAAGGAAGGGTCCTGAAAAGACTTACAGAAAAACTCAATGAAATCCGGAATGCCCTGGAAGACGATGCGGTCTTCAATGTGGTAGGGGAAATATTGCCGGCCGCCCACATCGACCGAGTCCTCAAGGAATACTATGCCGGGAAGCTCGGGGACGAAGATCTCGAAGAGCGAATCCTCCATAACGTCGATGAGGAACATTTCCGGGCCATATGTCAGAACGCTCTCGAAGGTCTGGCAACGCGAAACCTCAACCTGGAAATGCTCCTGGAGCGAAAAGCAAAAGCCCAGGAACGTCGGCTTGTCCCAGAGACCATCGCACGTTTCATTCACGAATCCGCTGAATATACCGGCCTATCCTGTACTCTCGTACCTAATCAACCACACACCTTTGACATTGGCAGGGTCCCTACAACCCTGAAAACCTACGATCAGGAACCCGATTGGCCCCACGGTACCATCGCCGCAAAATACCCGCGATGCAGCACCGATAGAACGACGGCGGAAAACAAAAACCTTGAATGGGTAACCCCCGGCCACCCTCTCTTTGAGGCCATCAGGCAACACATCCACACCGAGGGAACAAAGGCCTTCCACCTTGGAGCATGTTTCCACGCCCTTGACCATGAGGAACCCAGTCGAATTGACCTCTACAGAGCCAGAGCTGTCGACGGTCTGGGGAAAATAATCCACGAAAGGATCTTTGCCGTTGAACTCATTGCCGATGCTGAACCGACGCTGAAGGACCCAGCCATGCTGGGCAACCTGACACTTGCACCGGTGCCTGACAACCTTCCGCCGTCGGCCCACCTGGAGGATGCCTCGGTGTGGCTTGACCAACACGCCTTGCAACCTTTTCTCCAGGAGATTCGTCAAGAACGGGAAGAAGAAATCAACCGCATCGCCTATCATGTAGACTTATCCTTAACGCGACTGTTGGAAAAAGCCGATGAAGAAATCGGGCGTGCGGCGGCAGAACGGGACGAAGGCGTGCAGGGGGCCGAAGGGCGCCTTGCACAGGCGGAAAACCGCCACGCTGCTCTCATGGCCCGACGGGAAAAGCGGCGTGAAGAGATGGCACGACAGAGATCCGTCACTCTGCAGGATGTTGAACGCATCACATCGATTCTTGTCCTTCCCCATCCTGATCGCGAGGCGCCGGACCTGACCAAAATGCGCCCCAACCTGGAGACAGAAGCCATCGCCATGCGCGTCGTCATGGAACATGAAGAGGCACTCGGCCGCCAAATCTACGATGTTCATGAAAAGAATCTTGGGTACGACGTTACCAGCCTTGATTTAACATCAGGGGAGCTACGCCTCATTGAAGTCAAGGGGCTCCAGGCAAAGGAAGGCACGATTCTCCTATCCCCCAACGAGCGTCGCGTTGCGGAGGACCGAAGAGACTGCTACTGGCTTTACGTGGTAACCAATTGCGCGGAACAGCCAATGCTGCAAGAACCCATCAAAGATCCTGCACGCTTTCCCTGGCATGAAGTTTCCAAAGTTCAACACTACTGGCTGGAGGTTAAGGCGATGACACAACCGATGGAGGTGAGGGACAATAATCATCACTTTGGATCCTCCCTCAAGGAGGACAAGGATCAATGATATATTCACTTTGTGTTCTGATTGGTCTTGTAATTGGTGGACTCATTGCATGGCTGGTGGTGTCAACAAGAGTAACGCGGTCCCTAACATCAAGGATTGACGAGTTGTCTAGGCAAGCCAACATTGCAGAGGGCCGGGCAGCCGGGCAAGAATCGACCATTGCCGAGCTTCGAGCGCAAAATCAGAAGATGTCTGAGGACAACGTAAAACTCAGGGACCAACTAGCTTCAGAAAACACCGCTAAGGTGAAAGCCGAAACCCATCTGGCTGAAACGGTTCAACGCCTTGATGAGGAGAAAAAGCTGCTTGAGGATGCCAAAGCTAAGCTTACGGACGCCTTTAAGGCACTCGCCGGCGACACCCTTCAAAACAGCACAACAGCATTTTTAGAACTGGCTAAGGAAACAATGGATAAGATTCTATCCGACGCAAAAGGAGACCTGGGTAAACGGCAAGAAGCAATACAAGGTATGGTTAAACCTCTGGCAGAATCCATCTCGAAATTCGAGGAGCACGTTCGAACAATCGAAAAGAACAGACAGGAAGCATACTCCGGCCTCACGGAACACCTGAAAATTTTGACAACAAGTCAACAGCAACTTCAAAAGGAAACTGCAAATCTCGTGACCGCGCTGCGAAAACCGCAGGTACGGGGGCGATGGGGTGAAATGACCCTTCGACGTGTAGTTGAACTTGCCGGAATGTCCGAACACTGTGATTTCGCTGAACAGGTCACTTCTTCCTCTGAAGAAGGACGACGGCGTCCTGACCTTGTCGTACGATTGCCAGCCGAGCGCGAGATTGTTGTGGATGCAAAAGTATCCCTTGACGCTTATCTGGATGCGGTGGCTGCAGAATCTGAGGAGTCGCGAAAAGAAGCCATGTCGCGACACGCAACCCAGGTCCGCACCCACATGACATCCCTTGCAGATAAACGATACTGGCAACAATTCACAAAGGCCCCGGAATTCGTTGTGATGTTTATCCCCGGGGAGTCCTTCTTTGGTGCCGCTGTCGATGCGGATCACAGCCTAATCGAAGATGCATTAGAACAACGTGTGGTGTTGGCGACACCAACAACATTTATTGCCCTCCTCCGGGCAGTCGCCTACGGATGGCGGCAGGAACAAGTTGCCAAAAACGCCCAGGATATAAGCGATCTTGGGCGGCAGCTATACGATAGAATGCGAACTCTTGCCGAACATATTGGTAATATTGGCAGTGGACTTGAAAAAGCGAATGCAGCATACAATAGTGCCGTAGGTTCGATAGAATCACGAGTTTTACCTGCTGCGCGACGCTTCAAGGAATTGGGAGCTGCGCCCGGTGCTGAGGTACCGCTCGTCCAACCTATAGATAAGTCACCGCGTGCGTTAACGGCCCCGGAGCTCACGAAAGAAGAACCCTCCAACCAAGAAATCGAGGATGTTAATAACTCAGATATGAAATCAAGATCAGAGGACATTCCTTAATGGAGACACTATTATGCGCTTGATTCAAATGAAAATTAAAAACTTTCGATGCTACAACGATGAGACTGTTGTTGACCTTGATAAACTTGTCGTATTTGTTGGAAAGAATGATTCAGGAAAATCATCTTTGTTCGATGCTCTCGAAATATTCTTCGAGGGGAAGGCGGCACCAGACAAAGATGATGCATGTGTCCATGCAAGCGATGCCACAGTGCGTATCACTTGTGTATTCGACGATATTCCTGCACAGCTTGTTATTGACGCACAACACCCTACTGATCTTACCTCGGAGTACCTGTTGAATGGTAATGGTCACCTGGAAATTGTAAAGGAATACAACTGTGGCCTTGCAAAACCGAAATGTTCTGCTGTATATGCGCGATGTTCACATCCGACTGCAGATGGTTATTCTGATTTACTCTCGCTGACTAACACGAAACTCAAACAACGAGCCAATACTCTTGGTGTTGATTTGGAAGGGATCAATCAAACCATAAACACAGAAATTCGCCGAGCAATCTGGCAACAAACAGATGCCTTGCAGTGCCAGGACATAGATATCGAACTAAAGACAGAAGCAGCAAAAGAAATATGGGATCAGTTAAAGAGACATCTCCCAGTCTATGCGCTGTTTAAATCTGATCGGCCCAGCACCGATCAGGATTCAGAAGCACAGGATCCCATGAAGGCGGCAGTTAAAGAAGCCATCAAAGCGGAGGAAGACAATCTTAATCTGATTACTCAAAAAGTGAAGGCGGAAGTCCAAGAGATCGCGAATCGTACAGTCGAGAAACTACGAGAAATGAATCCAGCTTTAGCCAGTCAGTTAACTCCGCGCGTGTCCAATAAAAACTGGGATACTTTATTTTCAGTGGATCTAACCGGCGACGAAGACATCCCCATCAATAAGCGGGGGAGTGGTACACGGAGGCTTGTGTTATTGAATTTTTTCCGGGCCAGATCGGAGAAGGAGGCGGAGGACAAGAGCACTGGGGTGATCTATGCTATTGAAGAACCAGAAACAAGCCAACATCCAAATAATCAAGTGATGCTGGTCAGGGCACTTGAGGAACTTTCGGATCGATCTGGGTGCCAGGTCATGTTGTCGACCCATACACCAGTGTTGGCACGACGATTCAACCAAAACTCCCTCCGGCTTGTTACACGGGACAATGGGATACCAGTGATTCGCAGTGGGTGTCAGGAGCAGACAATTAGGGAGATTGTTGAATCCCTGGGTGTCCTACCCGACCATAATGTCAGAGCATTTTTCGGTGTTGAAGGAAGGCACGATATTAACTTCCTCCGCGCTATCTCGAGGATATTACATGCGGCAGGTGAAAATATCCTTGACCTTGGCTGTGAGGAAGATTTGGGCCGTTTGGTCTTTGTTCCACTCGGAGGCAGTAGTCTTGACTTATGGGTGTCCAGACTCAAAGGATTCAATCGTCCCGAGTTCTATCTAATGGACAGGGATAATCAACCACCCGACAAGCCAAAATATCATACGATTGCTGCGGAACTAGCCCAACGTGAAAACTGTACTGTTTGGATAACAGAACGAAAAGAATTGGAGAACTACCTTCATCCCCAGGTTATTAATAGCGACTACTCTGATTATGCTGGAAAAGGTGCCGATTTTGAGGATGTACCGATGCTTTTTGCCCAAGCAGTACATGAAACGAGCGAACGTGGGGTCCCATGGGCAGATGTTTGCTCAGACGTTAAGAAGTTAAGTAAAAAAGAGTCCAACGCAAAACGTAGATTGAACTCAGAGTATGTGGCCAAGATGACACCTGATCTGCTTACGGAAATTGATACCCAAAACGAACTCCGAAAGTGGCTGCAACTTGTGAGTCATGCCCTTTCAACGGATGAAGAACGTGAATAAGAGGAACAAATGATCCCAAAGGAGTGTAAACGACTGGCAGAGGTGGATTTCCCGATTGCGGAGGTTTCGAGGCATTCTGCACGCGAGAAGTCGATTCGGCATGGGCACCCGTCGACACTGCATTTATGGTGGGCTCGGCGGCCGTTGGCGTCATGCCGGGCCATTTTATTGGCCCTCTTGTGGCCCGATCCTTGTGACCCCCTATGTCCCGACGATTTCAAGATCAAGGCAAAAGAGGTCTTACTAAACATGCCTGGATGGAACAGACCACGAAGAACGGAACAAATGAAATCCGACATGGGTTTACGAAGAGCGCTTCTCGATTTTATCGCCGATTTTGCCAATTGGGATCATTCTTCCGACAAAGACTATCTTACAACGGCCCGTACGCTCGTGAAGGCAGCCCACCCGGAGGAGACACCCCTGGTTGTGGATCCATTTGCCGGCGGCGGGTCGATTCCGCTTGAGGCTCTGAGGGTCGGGTGTGAGGCGTTCGCCAGTGATCTAAATCCCGTAGCGTGCCTTATCTTGAAAGTTATGCTGGAGGACATCCCGCGCCACGGGCCGAAACTGGCCAAAGAGTTGCGCCAGGTCGGGAAGGAAATCAAGGAGAAGGCAGAAAAGGAATTGGCCGAGTATTACCCGACCGATCCGGATGGAGCGACGCCTATCGCCTACCTTTGGGCAAGGACTGTCCAATGTGAGGCGCCAAACTGCGGCGGGGAGATCCCACTGATGCGCTCCTTCTGGCTCTGCAAGAAGCCGAACCGGAGAAGGGCACTTCAGATGACATCCGGTGGATTTCCCGAATCTGGGGATAAGCCGCTACTCCATTTCGAGATCTACGAACCGCCATCTGAAAGCGCCGTGGGACAGGGAACGGTTTCCCGTGCACGGGCAAGATGTCCCCACTGCAGTGCTATCCTTCCGCCTGAGAGAGTTCGATCACAACTTACGACGCAACAGGGCGGTGCTGATGTGCTCTTCGACAAGAAGGGCAAACGGATTGGCGGTGCACGGATGCTGGCCGTTGTGACGCTGCGCCCGGGAGAAAAGGGCCGACATTACCGCTTGCCCAATGATCGCGACTATCTTGCCGTATTCAAGGCCAAGAAACGCATCCAAGAAATTTTGACAGAATGGGAGAATTCAGGTCGGCAAGGACTCTGTCCTATCCCGGATGAGCCGACTCCTGCAGGAGGCGGATCTGGCGCAGGACGTGCGTTCTCAGTCCAAAAATATGGAATGATGACATTTGGAGACCTCTTCACTGCACGGCAAAAGGTGGGGCTTTTCTGTTTAGGACGGTATGTTTGCATCAATCCAAGATTATCTACTGTGGCTAACCCATTGGCATTATCCTTAAGTAGATGCACTGAGCAAATGTCATCGCTTGTTCGATGGCGTATTACAGTAGAAGCCGTTGCAGGAACATTCGGACGAAATGCCTTGCCAATGATGTGGGATTTTGTCGAAATAGTTCCATCCGGCGATGATGGCTCAAACTTTTCTGCGGCAGTGGATTGGGTCGCTGAAGTAATTGAAAAACAAGGAGAAAGCATTCATCAGCAAGGGCAGACTTCAGTATCAGATTGTACGAAATCACCTTTGCCAGATGATTCAGCTTGGATATGGTTTACCGATCCGCCGTACTACGATGCTATTCCATATTCCGATCTCTCGGATTTCTTTTTGGCTTGGTTGAAGCGTATACTCCCGGACAACCGCTTTTTGCAGGACCCATTTGACCATGCAAACCCCCTATCACCCAAGACACGAGAAGCCGTGCAAGATGAGACGAAACGTGTGGACGGTATTCCAAAAGATCGCGTCTTCTTTGAAAATGTTATGGAGAAGGCATTCGCTGAGGGTTGCAGAGTACTCAGGTCTGACGGAATAGGTTCCGTTGTCTTCGCTCATAAAACAACCGAGGGATGGGAAGCTCTTCTCTCAGGGCTTATCTCCGGCGGTTGGACGATTACGGGATCATGGCCTCTTGCGACGGAACGCCCCGGGCGTCTCCGCTCACAGGAATCCGCTGCCCTTGCAACCAGCATCCATCTTGTCTACCGCCCGCGACCTACAGATGCCAGTATCGGTGATTGGGGTTCAGTTCTTAAGGAACTTCCACATCGTGTGGAAGCATGGATGGAGCGGCTACAAGAGGAAGGCATTCGAGGGGCAGATCTCGTATTTGCATGCATCGGGCCGGCGTTGGAGATCTTCAGTCGATATGAACGGGTTGAAGAGGCGGACGGCACACCGGTGGATCTGGCCGCGTACCTTCTTAAGGTCTGGGAGGTCGTCGGACGGACGGCTCTGAAGCAGATTCTTGACACAGGTACGGAATCGAGCACAACATCTGTCGGCGCGTTGGAGGAGGATGCACGGTTGACGGCCCTTTTCTTGTGGACGCTACAAAGCACGAAGACCGTTACCGCGGGGAACGGGAAGGCGGATACTGACTCTGAGGAAGAACAGGATGAGGAAGATGAACCTATGAAAGTTGCAACCAAAGGCGGTTTCAGCCTCATCTATGACATGGCGCGGCGATTCGCCCAGCCATTAGGGATCCACCTGGAGGACTGGGAGGGGCGGATTATCGAAACGTCAAAAGGCGACGTCCGCCTCTTGCCGGTCACCGCACGGGCCAGGCAACTCTTTGGCGAGGAAGGTGCCCGCGCCGTAGCTGCAAGACTGGAAAGCGCCCCTGCAGGACCGGTTCAGCTTTCACTCGCGACTCCGCCCGTCGCCCAGGCAAAACCCCAGCGGGGCCGAAGAAAGGGATCCGTGGGGGCAAAGGTAGATCCCGACGATCTCCGGGGCAAGGTAGACGCCACTACGCTGGATCGGGTTCATATGGCGATGCTTCTACAGAAGGGCGGCCAATCCCATGGGCTTAAGGCGCTCTTAGAGGCAGAAATGGCCCGCGGATCTGAGTTTCTCCGCCTCGCCAACGCTCTTTCGGCCCTCTACCCCACCGGGTGCGAGGAAAAGCGTCTCCTTGACGCCATGCTCCTGGCTGTACCGAGGTAACCCTGGATGAGCGATTCACATTGCCATCCCAGAGTCTGGCAGATTGCATCGGGAGATGAGGGGCGGGATTTTTCAGACCTTCTGATTCACCACGATGTGGCCCTTCTCGGGCCCGGCGATCCTGGTCATTACCGACGGGATTCGCTACCATTATTTCACTGCCGATGGGGGCTATACACCCGCGGCGTATGCGAATCTGGCCCGTTTGAAAGTTTCTTCTCAAGTGCTATGGGATCGGCTTGCACGTAAGAAAGGAGGATTGAATGACGTTTCAACCCTGGTATAAAGTGGTGGAGCTTCGCAAGGAGGTACGGGAGGGACGCTCCTTTAATCCGGATGAGTTTGCTATTGCCCTTGAGCAGGTGGCGGCGGGTACCGCCCCTCCGGATTACCGGGATCCGGCTGAATTTTTTCGCAGGACCTATTTCACGCGAGCGCTGAAAGAGCATGCGTCTATGGTTCTCAAACGCCTCGCGGGGGAGACGGCAAATACAGCCCCGGTCCTGACACTGATCACTCAGTTTGGTGGCGGAAAAACTCATACGTTGACGGCCCTGTACCATATGGTGAAAGCGGGCGCAGGAGCGAAAGGATATCCGGGGATGGCGGAGCTTCTTGCCGAGGCTGGCCTGAAGGAGATTCCATCGGGCCGCGTGGCGGTCTTTGTCGGAAATGCCTGGGATCCGAAAAACGATTGTCCGAATCCGTGGACAGACCTAGCCTTCCAGATTGCCGGAAAGAAGGGTGTTGAGGCATTGGGTGCTTCCGCTGCCACCACGGCGCCCGGTACGGAGGCGCTGGGACGGCTCTTTGCTATCACAGGTGAACCGGTGCTCGTTTTGTTCGATGAGGTTTTAAACTTCATCAACCGTCATCGCAATATGGCTGATTCGTTTCACGCATTTATTCAGAACCTGACGGTGGCCATGACGGGAACCAAGCAGGCGGCCGCAGTCATCAGTCTTCCGCGCAGCCAGGTGGAGATGACGGAGTGGGACCTTACCTGGCAGGAGAAGATCACCAAGGTTGTCAGGCGTGTAGCCAAAGATCTGATCGCCAACGACGAAACCGAGATCAGCGAAGTAGTACGGCGCCGCCTCTTTGATGGTTTGGGACCGGAGTCCCACAGAAAGAAGGTTGCCAGGGCATTTGCAGATTGGTGCTTCGTACAACGCGCACAACTCCCCCCGGAATGGACAAGGGTGGATTCAGCCACAACCAGGGATAAGGCTGTAGATCACCTGCAAGGAATCTTTGAGGCCTGCTTCCCCTTCCACCCAGCCTGTCTTTCTGTTTTCCAGCGAAAGTGGCAGACACTTTCTCAGTACCAGCAGACCCGCGGAACCCTTGCCATGTTGGCACAATGGATATCACTGGCCTATAAAGACGCCTTCACCCATGCGCGAAAGGAGCCTTTGATCACACTGGGTTCCGCCCCTCTTGAGATAGGCGAGTTTCGGAGTATTGTTCTCGGCCAGGTTGGCGAGGTACGTTTGGGACCGGCGATATCGGCCGATCTTGCCGGCGACCATGCCCATGCAAGGGTCCTGGATGCTGATACGAAAGGACCCCTCCGTGATGTCCATCGCCGGGTTGGTACGGCCGTATTCTTCGAATCGTGCGGTGGCCAGGTGGACAAGATGGCCCATCTGCCTGAGCTTCGGTTCGCCCTGGGTGAACCGGAAATGGACACGACATCCATCGACACCGCTTTGTCCAAACTGGAAAAACGCGCCTATTACCTGCGGCGAGTGGGTACGGACGGATATCGTTTCCATTACAAACCCACCTTAAAGAAGGTCGTGAATGACCGCCGTGCCTCTCTTGATCCATCGTCGGAAATTAAACCAACAATGGGAAAACTCATTAAGGAGGAATTTGAGCGAGGCAAAACGATTCCCACGGTGGGGTTTCCAGAATCTGGTACAGATGTCCCGGATTCACCGCGCCTCACCCTGGTGATTTCAAGTCCCGACGAAGAGTGGATCGGGAAAGAGGCACAAAAAGAAAACCTCCGTACCTGGTTTGACCACCGGGGTAACAGCCCCCGTCTCTATCCGGGTGCCCTGGTATTCTGCTTCAAAAAGCCGGGCCGGGATCTCAGGGATAAAGTGGAGGCCTGGTTAGCATGGGAGAGGGTACAATTCGACGTCAACAAGGGTAGTCTTGGAACCGAGCTGGATACCGAGGACTTGAAAAATCTCGCTGCCGACGTGAAATCCGCACAGGCCGACGCGCGGGATGAGGTGTGGGCAAGTTATCGGTACATTGCACTCTCGGAACCATCCTCGCCAGGAGGTGTAACCTCCATCGATCTCGGGGCGGTGATGGCCGGATCCGGTACGACGCTTTGTGGTCGCATCATTGCAGCGCTGAAACAGGATGCCCTCCTGAACGAGTCGATCGGGGCCGGATACATCGACAGGAATTGGCCCGAGTCATTCAAGGCTTCAGGTGCGTGGCCCCTGGCCGGATTGAGAAAATGCCTGGTGGATGGCACGCTCACAAGATTGCTTGAACCTGATACGGTTCTAAAGAGAAAGATACCTGAATTCGTTCTAAAAGGTGACTTTGGTCTTGCCGCTGGTGATGAAGGAGATGGGAAGTACCAACGTTTCTGGTACAAGGAGGAGGTATCGCCCGATGAAGTAATGTTCGACTACGGCGTCTTTCTCTTGCGCAAGGATACGGCCACAGAATATGCCGAACAAACCAGCGGTAAGCAAGGAACATCCGTTGTTGTTCCCGGGACACCACCGGCTAAACCAACACCTCTGGAGGGGCAACCTGCTCCATCCTATCCCACAACCACTCAACCTTCCGCCACCGCAGCCAAATCAATCGTAACCCTTTCCGGCCCGATCCCGCCAGAACTATGGAACCGATTGGGTACCAGCCTGATCACAAAATTGCGAGGTGCGGGGGATCTCAAGGCGGAGGTTTCCTTCACTGTAGAAGTGGACACCCAACGAGTCAAACACCTGGAAGAAGATATCCGGCGGGTGCTAGGTGAATTGGGTATTCCAGATCGGATCCATATAGAATTATCGGAGGTAAAAGAATAAAGTTTTCAACAGTCACAATGCTTGCTTAGATCGAAGAAGGCAAACATAACCACAATTTTGGATTAGAGACGCGAACAGGCATCCCCGGTGCTGGGATTGTCATCAGAATCCATTCCAAGGGTGCTGCCGCAGGGGCTTTTTACGCGGATCAGGTAGTAGTAGGTGTTTCCCGGGGCCGGGTTGGGGTCCTCGTCGATGCCGTTTCGGGTGGTCTGGTCAGTTCCGAGGCAGTCACAACCGGTAAAGTTGTCGGGGGTGGTATTTCTCAGGATGTCGTAGGAGGGTACATCACAGCCGGGATCGGCGGGCTCGCTCCAGGTAATCGTGGTGGGTAGGTCTCCGTCCAGGGTCAGGTCGGCGACGGGGTCGGCGGGGAGATGATGGGGATGGAGAAGATCTCGGCCCGTTGGCTTCCTATACCACGGGCCGGAATTTCCGGAAATAGAAACTGATTCACAGGTTTACACCATGCCTGGTGGTAGGGAATGCACCGCCCGGCGTGTTATTCTCAGGGTAGGCGTAAGGGAGGCACCATGAAACGTTTTTTACTGCTGCTGGTTATGGGTTTGATTCTTTTCTGCATGGGGGCGAAGAGCCAGGAGACACGGGCGGACAGGCTGGTCCTGGCGGTGCATGATTACCTCGTAGTCCTGGATTCCACCGTGGATCGAGACCGGCTCACTCTGATTGAGCGCACGAAACTGGACCGTGCGAAACGTGAGCTGGAAACGCTGTACAGGGAAGTGAAGTATAGACGTTGATTATTTTGCACTAGCAGGGTCTGGCTTGAGCAAATTGACAAAGTGATAGTGGATCGATAATATCTGTAGTGCCCATTTAATTTGTCCACTTTTCTGCCTCGGAATAGGTTGACACGTCC
>DAOSWS010000039.1 GCA_035593605.1 Thermoanaerobaculia bacterium
GCTTCGATTCGCCGGGAGGCACGTCGCCCCTCCTTCTGCTGCATCCTCTCTCCACTTTTCATATCCTGCGTGAAGAAGGTCTTGAGAATGTCATTGGAATGGCGGATCTTGTCGGAAAGGCTCTTCCAGAATGCAAAGGAAATGGCCGTTCCAATATCGGGCTGTTTCTCAATGAGGGTGTCCACGACGGCACTTGGAAAGGTGAAGACCTCCGTCTGCTTGGCGGACACCGCGTCGGTGGTTCGCGCAATTCTCTGGATAAAGGAGATTTCTCCGATGAAATCCCCCTTGGTAAGGGACGCCAGAGGCTGGGCTCCGAAGGGAGTTTCCCTCTGGATGGCAATGTCGCCGGATTTTACAAGGTAGAAATCGAAGCTCTTGTCCGCTTCACGGAACAGGTAAGCTCCCGGCTCCAGAGCTTCAATCCGCACACCTCGGGAAAGCTCGAAGATCTGGTCGTCTGAAGCATGCTGGAAGTGGACCATATCCCTCAGGACGGCAGCTATCTTGATCAGGTTCTGTTTGCGGGTTCCCTCTCGGGATTTTTTCAGAAAAATATCGTGAAGCTCCTTGCGTGTATCCTTGGAGAAGAGGAATTCACGGCGGAGTTCAAGGCGCTTGATGTGCATCTGCAGCTTTTCCAGGTTGGAACGGAAGACGGCGTTTAAATCCTCTTTTTCAGAATGGAGAATCGTCTTGAGCGTCCGGAGCATCTGGGAAACCTGGTTCATGTGGGGGTGGGAGCGGTTGGGAATGAGGAGGGTTGCATCCACAAATGAATTGAAGGCTTCATCATACCGCTTCATCTCAAAGAGAATGCGTCCTTCCATTTCTGCAAGCTCGGGGTCAAAGGGGTTGAGGGTTCGGGCCATGCGGACTTCTTCAAGCCCCTGTTCCCATTCGCCCTCGTGAAAGTAATGCGCGGCCAGGAGAGCGAACGGTTCCGGACGGTCCGGATTCTTAAGCTTGGCAATTTCCAGAAGCTCCACGGCCTGTGTCGTGTCTCTCCGCTTTAAATAAAACTTCGCGAGTCCGACATACTGGCTGGCGTCGATATCATCCTTGTGACGCTCATTGAGAATCTTATCCTTCAGCTCTTCAACCTGGCGGGCTTTCTTCTCATCTGCAAGCTCCCGCACCCTGGCAAGATTCAATTTGATGGCCACGGAATCAGGTTTCAGCTTTGCCGACAGTTCGTAGAGGTTGATGGCTTCCTCAAACATATCCTGATCCGCGAACTTGGCTGCAAGTCCTGCAAGAGTCTCTACATCAACCACAGGTTTCTTCCTGGATACCATGCCGAAGGTATTATATCAGATGGCCGGTCGAAAACAGCGGGCGAGCTGTTGCAAATGGTTCGCTTTTCTTGACCTGCAGACGCTTTCGCACTACAATGGAAGTATGAGAGTCACCCTGGCACTCATCATACTTGGGGTGTCCATTTCCCTATTTTCCGGCGTGCTGGTTCTGCCTGTTGATGGCATTATTCAACCCGTTGTCGCTTCGTATATTGTGGATAATCTCCAGCACCTGGATCCCGGCGAAACCGACCTTGTGATTCTGGAGCTGGACACACCGGGTGGGCTGGGCACGTCGATGAAAGAAATAACAACGGCCATAATGAATGCGCCGGTACCTGTCGTGGTCTATGTTACGCCATCAGGTGCACATGCGGCCTCAGCCGGTTTCTTCATCCTTATGGCCTCCGACATTGCGGCCATGGCTCCCTCCACGACGACAGGTGCCGCCCATCCCGTCAATCTGGCCGGGGGAAATTCCAAAGACAGCGTCATGCTGGAAAAGGCGACAAACGATTTTGCCGCCTCCATTCGAACCATGGCCCAGATCCATGGAAGGAATATCGATCTTGCCGAAAAGGCGGTTCGTGAGGCCGTTTCGTTCACCGAAACCGAAGCTTATGACCATAATCTGATCGAAGTTGTGGCCAGGAATCGAAATGATCTCCTGTCCCAGATCAACGGCATGGAAATTACACGGCCGGAGGGGGAAAAGGTTACCATTCGGACAGAAGGAATCCCTGTCTCAGAAAAAACAATGTCCTTCATCTCCCGCTTCCTGTCCGTCATTGTTCACCCCAACGTGGCCCTCATTCTCATGGGATTGGGAATGCTGGGTCTCTATGTGGAGTTTACTCACCCCGGTGTCATCTTTCCCGGTGTGGCGGGAGCTATCTGCATCATTCTCGGTCTCTACGCGCTTTCCGTTCTTCCCGTCGACTATACAGGACTGGCCCTTATTGTCCTTGCTGCCATTATGTTCATCCTGGAGGTCAAAGTGATCAGTTACGGTATGTTGACCGTGGGCGGCATCGTGAGCTTTGTGGTGGGTTCGATGATGCTGTTTGACAGTTCGATTCCTGCCTTTCGCGTTTCCCTGACCCTGGTCATCTTTATGGCCGTGACATTTGCCGCCGTCATTATCTTTTTAGGGTCTCTGGTTCTTCGGGCCCATAAGCGGCGGCCGGTAACCGGTTCGGAAGGCATTATCGGGGAACGGGGAAAGGTCGTGGAACCTTTGAATCCAAGAGGCAAGGTGTTTATTCATGGCGAGTACTGGAACGCGATCTCGGCAACACCTCTCGAGGCAGGAATCGAGATCGAAGTTTTCGCAGCGGACGGGATGGTTCTCTCCGTTCGCCCAATCCATTCTCAAGGGGGTGCGGTATGAACGGAGTCATGGCTCAAATTCTTATATTTCTAATTGCCTTCGGATTTTTTCTTCTTTCCAAGTGGATCAACATCCTTAAGGAATACGAGCGGGGCGTTATGTTTCTCCTTGGTCGTGTCCGCCCGGAACCCAAGGGTCCCGGTTTCATTTTTGTTTTCTGGCCGATTGAGAAGATGGTCAAGGTCGATCTTCGTCTGGTCGTTCATGATGTTCCTCCCCAGGACGTCATTACCCGAGACAACGTCACGGTTAAAGTCAACGCGGTCGTATACTATCGGGTCATGGCTCCCATCAAGGCCATCATCGATGTGGAAAACTACATGTACGCGACCTCCCAGCTGGCCCAGACAACCCTTCGGTCGGTCCTCGGTCAGGTCGAACTGGACGAACTTCTCTCCGAACGCGAAAAACTGAACCGGCACCTCCAGGAAATTCTGGATCAGCACACCGATCCCTGGGGAATCAAGGTGGCTATGGTTGAGGTAAAGCATGTCGATCTCCCGCCGGAAATGGTTCGAGCCATTGCCAGACAGGCTGAGGCCGAGCGTGAAAAGCGAGCCAAGGTTATTCATGCCACAGGTGAATTTCTTGCGGCCCAGACTCTTTCCGAAGCTGCCAACGTGATTGCTGCTGAACCCGTGGCCCTCCAACTGCGTTATCTGCAGACGCTCACAGAAATCTCTGCGGAAAAGAACTCCACGATCATCTTTCCCCTTCCCATTGACTTCATCATGGACTTGATGACGCGGAAGAAAGATCAATCGTCCTGATGCTAATCCTGGCCTTCCTCACAAAGGACGAGAATCTGGAGGCGACGATTCAGAGTCTGGCCTCCCCGAACCTCGAGGTTCGACCCTTTGCAGAAGAGGGAGAGCAACCTTTTGCCCACATCTGGATTGTGGATGTAACCCAGCCCGCTCCGCTGCCCCAGGTTCCCCGGGCACCCTTCTTTAAGGTCATCCTGACAGAGGAAGAACCGGAGCAGGCCTTTTCAGATCCGGATACTCTTCACTTTTCCCGTGCTGATTTTCAAGACCGGGCAAAAAACATCATTGATCTGCTGAAGAGGTTCATTCCGCTTGCCCGGGAAAAGAAGGTTCTGGAACGTGAAATTGAAGTTCTGAAAACGGTTGAAACCCTCTACCTGACCCAGGAGCAGGACAAGGCATTTTCTCAACTGATCTATGCCGTTGCTGACCTTCTGGAGACGGAACCCACGGGAATGATTCTTCTTCGCGATCCCAAAAAATCGGCGTATGATGAGCACTTTCCGCTGGAGGAACGACGCAAGGGCCGCCGACCCCGCCATACGTTTCATCCCGAGTTTCTGGATGAAATTCTCTTTTCCTCGGAACCCTACTCCATCGTGGATGATCCCAACGGGCCCGATCAGAAGCTTGTCGGATTTCCCATTCGAAACGATCAGGTCGGCCTTGGAATCATCTTCGTGCCCATCCGGGAACAACAGGTTTCAAAGGACCGACTCCTGGTTGCATCCAAGTTTGCCGCGGAACTTTCCTCCATCCTTGAGAATCTCCTCCTTTTCATGGAGACCAAGGAGCTTACGATTAAAGATGACCTGACGCAGGCCTACAACCGAAGGTACTTTGAAGCCTTTGTCGATGAGGAGCTGGAGCGTGCCAAACGCTATGGTTCCCGGTTCTCCCTCATCTTTCTGGATCTGGATGACTTAAAACAGGTCAACAACCAGTACGGTCACCTCATGGGGTCGCGGACCCTTCAGGAAGTATCCAAACGCATCCTGAAAGCGGTTCGCCATGTCGACCGCGTGGTTCGCTTCGGGGGAGATGAATTCTGCATTATTCTTCCACATACCGAACCGGAGGAGGCCATTACGGTGGCGGAACGGGTGCGGCATTCGATCAACGGTTCCGTGTTTTCCCTCTCTCCCGGTGTGGAAGTCATCATCACTGCTTCTTTCGGTGTGGCCGGGTATCCGGAGCATGGAAAGACCAAGGAATCCCTGATTGCAAAAGCAGATCAGGCTATGTACGAAATCAAAACGCAGCGCAAGAACGGAGTCAAACTGGCTGACATTACAAAGGAGGCCTAGATGCAGGAAGGCCTGACAATTCAGGGAGACCTGAGGGATCTATCCATCCCTGAAATTCTTCGAAACCTGATCCGAAACGAAGGGGTTTCCAGCGTAAGGCTGACAAAAGAAGAGCACACCTGCACCCTCTACGTTAAAAATGGAGATATCGTCTTCGCGGACAGTGATGACCCCGACAGAATGCTTGGGACGATCCTCTTTGTCCGCGGAGAAATTGGACTGGATGATTTTATGAAGATCCGGGATGGCAGGGAAAGCGGAAAATCGGATCTTGGAATGCTGGTTGAGCTTGACATTCTTGCTCCGGACGACATGCTTCATGCCGTAGACCTTCTCGTCAAGCAGATGGTAATGGGAACCATTTCCTGGACCACGGGTTCCTACGTAATGGTGTTTGACGACTCGCTTCCGGAAGGGGCCATCCCGGCAAGAATTCATACAGATGAGGTCCTCTTAAACGCGGTTCGCTCCATTGATCGTTGGTCTCTGGTATACAGGGGCCTTGGAGGACAGCGAAAGACTTACCGAAGAACACCGAATATGGATTCAAGGTTTTACGAGCTTGATCTTTCCGAAGATGAGAGCCACCTGTACAGCCTGCTGGACTCCCCGCGCACGACCCAGGAGATCCTGCGGATGAGCTATCTCAAACCCTTTGTCAGCATGCGTTCCCTGTGGGCCCTGAAGTGCGTGAATCTCATCGATGAAATCATGGTGCCTGAACCCGATGGACAAACCTCCGAGGCTGACGAATTCATCTGGTCCTCGATGGTGGAAAGCTACAACAACGCGTTTGCGGCTCTTTTTCATGCGCTTCAGAAAGATATTGGCGATGAGGTGTTCGATTTTATTCGAGGGCTTGAGGAGGAGTTGGATCCGTCGATCAAGGGAAGGCTGGAGGGGATGGACTTTCATAATGAGGGTCGGATCGACTATGATCTTCTCTATAATTCACTCGTCGCCTCCGGGGTGAGCAGCATCCCTCAGGTACTCCAGGATATCCTGAACGAAATTCTTTACGGATGGGTGTTCAGAATCCGAAAGGTTTACGGGGACCAGTACAATCCTATCCTGGATTCGGTCATCAACAGCATTCGAGAGGAGTAATATGAGCCGATACTATGAAGTTACCCTGAGTGCGCGACACCTCTGGATCATTCTCTTTTCGGCGCTCGGGATTGTTTTTCTCTCCTTCCTCCTCGGCCTGTGGGTCGGAAGTTTCGGGAATGAAATATCCGGCCAGGAACCCGTCATTGAAGCCGAAGCCAAGGGTGAGGCCGAAATGGTAACCACCCCGGATACGATTGAACCTGTGGATCTTGAGAGAGCGGAAGTTCCCGCCTTTCAGGAGGAACCGGACAAGGGTGGCGAACCTCCCGTTCCGGCGCAAGAACCTGTGGCCTCCGCTCAGGCTTCGTCTCCTCCCGAGCCGGTTCCATCCGCACCCGAACCGTCCGCCTCGGCTGGACGGTGGACGGTCCAGGTCATGGCGATCTCCAATGCCACGAAGGCCCAGACCTGGCTTCAAAAGCTCCTTGCGTCAGGATTTGATGTCTATATGGAAACATTGAGTTATCCGCAGAACAAGAAGCTGTACCGGATCCGGGTCGGGCACTTTGAGACCCGGGAACAGGCCGATGCTGTCCAGAGAAATCTGGCCAAAGAGCCTTCGATAGTTGCTGAAAAGTTAAAACCTTGGGTCACCCGCCTCTAACCCATCGCAGCCTCCCGGAGTGGATCCGGGTCAAACGCATCCAGCTTAACGAAGAAAGGGCCATGAAACGGCTCCTTCGAGAGGCTCACCTTCCTACCATCTGCGAAGAAGCCCGCTGTCCGAACCGTACGGAATGTTTTGGCTGCGGCACGGCCACCTTCCTGATCCTGGGAACCCATTGCACAAGAAACTGCGGATTCTGCAGTGTGGATCACGGTGTCGAGGAGGGCGTATCCCCGACCGAAGCCGAAGGACTGGTTCAGGCTGCCAGGGCTCTCCGGCTGCACTATGTCGTTCTGACGGTTGTAACCCGGGATGACCTTCCCGATGGTGGAGCGGGGCACATGGCCCTGTGTATTCGGAGACTGAAGGAAGAATTACCCCGTGTCCGGGTCGAGATTCTTTCTTCGGATCTCAAAGGAAAGAAGGAAGACATCGCCGCGGTCCTTTCCGCAAAACCGGATGTCTTCGGTCACAATATTGAGACGGTCGAACGCCTGACACCGAGGGTCAGGCCGGGAGCACACTACCGCAGGAGTCTGGATGTCCTTCGGGAGGCTCGGATTCTGGCTCCCGCAGTGCTCATCAAATCGGGACTGATGGTAGGCCTGGGAGAGACCGAAGAAGAGATTTTTTCCACACTGAATGACATCCGGACCGCTGGATGCGACATCGTCACCATCGGCCAGTATCTCCAGCCTGACAGGAACTGCCTCCCTGTTGAAGACTACTGGGAGCCGGAGGCCTTTGAACGCTGGAAGAAAAAGGCCCTGTCTCTTGGGTTTTCCCACGTCTTTTCCGGTCCCTTTGTCCGCAGTTCCTATAAGGCTCACGAAGTCTTTTCCTGAGGAGTATCGGTGATTTTGCTTCGATTCCTGCTTTTCGATATTGGGCTGGGTATCCTATTTGCCCTTCCCTTTCATTTCTCATTTCTGACTCCGTTGCTGGTGATCGTACCCGCCCTGTTCTGGTGGATGATCCGTCGCCGGCCCCCGGGGGGACGATGGGTCCACGTGCTACTCTTCGGAAGTGCTTACCAGGCCATCGCTCTCCTCTGGATCGTTCACGTTCTGAAAGTCTTTGGAGGCATGGGGCCCTTCGCCGGGATTCCTGCCCTCCTGGCTCTGAGCGGCTACCTGGCTCTTTTCCTGACCGCGGCCGTAATGGTGGCGGAGTGGGTATCCGGTGAGAAATACCTGGAAACATTACCCCTGACCTTTTTCCTTTTTGAACTTCTCAGGGGTTACCTTTTCCGGGGATTTCCATGGAACGGCTGGGCTCAACCCCTTGCAGATCACGCTCCCCTCATGCAGAGCGCGGCATGGATTGGGGCTGCGGGTCTTTCGGCCTGTATACTCTGGCTCTCCACGCTTCCCCTTCTCGGAAAGCGTAAGGCGCTGGCAGGGAGTCTGTTTCTGACCATCCTGCTGGTAGGGGGGATCGTGCGCTACATGACCTGGAATCCGGAAGGAGAGACCCTTGCAGTTGTGGCCATTCAACCCAGCATTGATGAGGCTGCCCGGTACCATGGAGAACATGTGGACGCCTGGACTCCGAGTCGGGAACTCGCCCAGCCCTTTCTCTATGGCGGTTCCGATCTGATCGTATTTCCCGAAAGTGTTGTTCTGGAACCGTTTTACACCCGCGGAGACGTGGTTGCCGCGTGCAAACGATGGGCCGAAGAAGGTGTTGATATTTTTATGAATGGGAACCTTGTGGCACGAAACGGAGACTGGACGAATGCCGCCATTCTCTTTTCCAGGGGTAAAGAGGTGGCAGAGTACAGCAAAATCAACCTGGTCCCCTTCGGGGAATATCTACCCCTTCGGAGTCTCTTTGAGAGACTCGGTTTTACGACCATTGCCCGCTCCCTCTCCGATTTTACGCGAGGGAATCAGGTTGGAGTTCTTTCGGGGCGCACGGTGTACGGCATCTCTATCTGTTATGAAATTGTCTTTTCATCCATGGTGCGCCAGCAGGTCTCCCGTGGGGCGACCCTGCTTGTTACGCTCACCAATGACGGATGGTACGGGAACCTGGGGGCCGACCGACAGCACGTTCAACAGGCTCTCTTTCGTACGGTGGAATATGATCGTCCCCTGGTTCGGGCCGCCCTTACCGGGATTTCATGTCTGGCAAATGGAAGAGGAGATGTTCTCGCGAGTCTGGATACGGGGGAGCGGGGAGGCATCATGGAATCCTTACCCACGGGAACGCGTTTCACGATATACTATTGGATAGGGCCTTTCCTGCCGTGGGTGGTCCTTTTTATATTGGTGGTACTGATGATCAGGAGGAAGTTGAATGTTCGAAGTCAACACAATTCTTGACCGCATCCAGACCCTGAGGAGGTTCCTTTGACCCGGCTCCCCTGAGGGAGGATCTCCGTGTTGTGGAAGAAAAGATGGCCGAGCCCGGTTTCTGGGACAACCGCACGGGCGCCGTGGAAACATCCAGAGAACAATCCGAAATTCAACGGAAACTGGATATGGCGGAAGAGGTCGAAAAGGCTTACGGAGAGATCTCAACACTCATGGAACTTCGTGAGGAAGGGGAAGACGTCGAAGAGGAAGTCCGGAACTTTGTCGATACATGGGAAGACCAGATCCGGAAGCTGGAAATCAATATCAAGCTGAATTCTCCCGACGACCAGAGAAATGCCATCGTTTCGATCCATCCGGGTGCCGGAGGAACGGAATCCCAGGACTGGGCTTCGATTCTGATGCGCATGTACCTTCGATGGGCGGAGCTGAACGGGTATGCCACCTCCCTCATGGACTATCTGGATGGGGAAGAAGCGGGGATCAAGAGCGTCACCTTTTCCGTGGAAGGTCCCTATGCGTTCGGGTATCTCAAGGGTGAAGCCGGAGTCCATCGCCTGGTGAGGATTTCTCCCTTCGACGCGGCCAAACGGAGGCACACTTCCTTTGCCGCCGTCGATGTCTACCCGGAAGTCGACGACTCCATCGAAATCGTGATCAATGAAAAGGAACTTCGGATCGATACCTTTCGATCCTCAGGACGCGGCGGCCAGCATGTCAATACGACCGATTCCGCCGTACGGATTACGCATCTTCCGACGAACATCGTCGTCTCCTGTCAGAACGAGCGAAGCCAGATCAAGAACCGTGAAGTCGCCATGAAGGTCCTGAAATCGAGGCTCTACGACCTGGAACGGCAAAAACAGGAGGAGGATCGCCAGAAAAAGGAAGATTTGAAGATGGGCATCAACTTCGGATCTCAGATCCGTTCCTACGTGCTTCATCCCTACCAGATGATCAAAGACCACCGTACCGACTGCGAAGTGGGGAACACCCAGGCGGTTCTGGATGGTGAGATCACCCCCTTTATCGAGGCCTACCTTAAATGGAGCGTGGAAGGTTGATGCTGTATCCGGAAGGTTCGTCTTCCCTGATTTCCATACATCGATCGGGAAGGTGCAGACTTCCAGCCGCTACGGGCCGGATTCTTCCGTTTTTCCTGCTTCTCCTGAGTTTCTTGCTGACCGGTTGCTCCGGCCATTCCGATCGTCTGATGACGCCGGACTTGACCCGGTTCCACCTCACCGTCTATCTGTCAACGGAACAGCCTGTTCGAAGTCTGGATCTGCTGCTCAACATCCAGACGACTTCCCTTTACTCGATTGTTCCATCGGTGACCTTTCCTCCGGATGTCGGGGAAAACAGCTTTTACCATATTCTGCATACCCCTGAAGGTTATGGGTTTTCCTGCATCCTCGAGCCTCCCGTCGCCCTCGATAACCTTGTCTACCGTCTGACCCTCTATGTAACCAATCCCCTTTCACCGGAAGATATTTCTATTGTGAAGTGCGAAGGATTGGGACCGGAGGGAGAGATCATTGACGTAGTCTGTGACTGGGAACTGCGCCAGGACGCCTGATGTGAGCTGGAGCAGGAAGGATAAACCATGTCATCAACCATGAAGGCCATGGTCCTTGAAGCCATTCACAGGATCGGTGAAGACTCTTCACCTCTGGTGATGCGACAGCTTCCAATTCCCGAACCGGGTTCAAACGCCATCCTCATGAAAGTGCTGGCTTGCGGGGTCTGCCACACGGAACTGGATGAGATCGAGGGACGGACGGCTCCGCCCTCCCTGCCGGTGATCCCCGGCCATCAGGTCGTGGGTGAGGTGGTGGCACTGGGAGAAGGTTCCTCCCGGTATTCCGTCGGCGATCGTGTCGGCGCGGCATGGATCTTTTCCGCCTGCGGTTCCTGCCTATTCTGTTCCACGGGGCGGGAGAATCTCTGTGAATCCTTCCGGGCGACCGGTCGTGATGCCAATGGCGGATATGCGGAGTACATGACGATCCATGAGAATTTCGCTCTCCCCATCCCCGAAACGATGTCCGGGGAGGAAGCGGCTCCTCTGCTCTGCGCGGGAGCGATCGGATATCGGGCACTCCGGCTCGCCGGATTGACCCGCGGCCAGCGTCTCGGTCTCATGGGATTCGGGGCTTCCGCCCACCTTGTGCTGAAGCTGGTTCTCCACCTCTACCCTGAAATGGAAGTCTTTGCCTTCGCGCGGGATGAGAAGGAACGGGCCTTTGCCCGGGAACTGGGCGCCGTGTGGGCTGGAGGCATCCAGGACGAATGCCCGGAACGTCTCCATGCCGTCATCGACACGACCCCCGTCTGGCTGCCCGTTCTGCAGTCCATGGAGAGGCTTGCTCCCGGAGGCCGTCTCGTCATCAACGCGATCCGGAAAGAATCGGTGGATCAGGATGTGTTCCGGGACCTGGATTACAACCGGCACCTATGGATGGAGAAGGAGATCAAGAGCGTTGCCAACATCACGCGCTCCGATGTGACGGAATTTCTAACGCTCACTTCGAAAATCCCCATCAAACCTGAGGTCCAGCTCTTTTCCCTTGAAGAGGCCAACCAGGCACTCCGTGAAATCAAGGGAAGCAAAATTCGGGGAGCCAAGGTCCTGCGAATCGGGTAATGCTCTACCGCGAGTAACGCTGAACGGATGTGGCAAAATCAGGAGAAAAGATCTGCATATTATTCGTGAAGGACAGGTGCGACGCGGAGGCCATGGTTCCAGTCGGCCATATAAAGCACATTTCCCTCCACACGGACATCCCAGACCGATCCTTCCGACGGGTAGACGTGCATGATTTTCGGATGAAGAGGATCCAGGACGTCGACCTCTACGACACCCGCACGGGCCGAGGCAATGAAAAGCCGATTCTCCACCTTGACCATCTTCTTCGCAAGGCCCGGAGTGGGAGTCCGGGAAACCTCCACGGGGTGGATCGGATCGGAAATGTCATAGATTCCCAGGCCCCGGTCATCATCAGAGACATACAGGAGACCCTCTTCCACGATGAGAGATCGCGCGTTTCCGGGGGTGTCGATGATGGAGGCCGTTTCCGGGTTCATTGGATCGGCAATATCCACGATGACGATTCCCTGAAGGAGATCGGCCAGGTAGACATAGGGCGGATGGACCGACAGGGCCTGGGCGTCGGGGGTCGGGGCCGAGGCGATCGTGGAGGGTTCGGCTGGATTCGATGTGTCGGCGATAAGAAGGCCGATGTTATCCGCGGCAACGTACAGGAGACCATCTTTATATTCCGAGTCCAGGGCCCAACCGTCCGTGTAATAGGAACCGATATCCCTGGGGTGGAAGGGGTCGGAAATGTCCAGTACCGTGATGCCGGCCTTCCGGTTGGAGACGAAAAGGTAGGGAGGAGCCAGCTCCAGATCCAGGATCAGGTCGTGAAGGACGAGGGTTCCGACCGGAATGGGTGTGATCGGGTTTTGCAGATCCTCGATCGACAGGATGTCGCCGCAGGATACATATCCTACCGGGCTTTGAATGGCCAGGGTGTATGTGGGATTTTCCGGGGGGACTTCCTCCGGCGGCGGTTCGACCTCACCGCACCCGATCAGACAGATAAACAGAAGGAGGAAAGAGGCCCGTCGGAGTACCATGGCAGGAATCTGACTTACTGGTGGCGGCCTACCGCAATCAGGTTCAGAAATTCTTCACGTGTCGAGAGCTGCTCCCGGAAGCTTCCGAGCATGCATGAAGTCACGGCTTCCGAATGCTGCTTTTCGACTCCCCTCATCTGCATGCAAAGATGCCGGGCCTCCATGACGACGCCCACACCCTTGGGCGTCAGATGTTTTTCCAAAAAGACAGCGATCTGGCGGGTGAGCCGCTCCTGGACCTGAAAACGCCTGGAAAAAATATCGACCAGCCTGGCGATTTTAGAGAGGCCGACGATCTGTCCGGCGGGTATATATCCCACGTGGCATTTACCGAAAAAGGGGAGCATGTGGTGTTCGCACATCGAAAAGAATTCAATGTCTCGAACGATGATCATATCCCGTGCCTCTTCCCTGAAAATAGCCTTCGTGATGATCTCTTCGGGATCCTGATCGTATCCCCGTGTCAAGAATTTGAGAGATTTTGCCACCCGTGCCGGTGTATCTCGAAGACCTTCCCGCTCAGGGTCCTCCCCGAGCTGGGACAGCATCTCGCGGATCAGGGATTCCATCTTGCCTCCTTTGCGATCGTTCCGGGTAGAACCTGCAGACCCCGGCAACCGTAGAACCTGTGGAAGAACAAACCGGGATAACCTGTTGTCAACTGTGTGGAAGGATATCGAAGGTGTGAACAGTTCGTATTCCTCACAGGAAATCAACCGATGATCCGGAGGTATGGTATCACATGATCCCGCTCCTTTTACTGACGATGCTCTTCGCTCCATCCGGAGACCTTGCCGATAAATACAGGCAGTTTCTGGAACACGACGCCCTCTATCTGATCACGACGGAAGAGCGGGAAGCCTTTGACAAGCTTCAGGATGATCCCCAGCGGGATCTCTTTATCGATGAATTCTGGAAACGCAGGGACACCTTTCCTGACACGGCACGGAACGAGTTCAAGGAAGCTTATCTGGAAAGACTGGATGAGGCGGAAGAGACCTGGGGGCTCAGAGACCCGCGGTCCAGATTTTATGCGCTCTTCGGACCGGCGGAACGCATTGCCGTGAACTGCCCCAATATCTATCAGCCCATTGAGGTCTGGCACTATGCTGCCGTGAGCGTCATCAAGGGAGATGTCTGGATCCTCTTCTATCAACCCTACGGCTTTGGTTCCTTCGCACTCTGGGAAGGATTCGATGACGAGCGGGAGCTTCTCTCGGGAGAAGCCGCTGGAGAAATCTGTTTTGAGCGGATATACGTTCAACGTGCCCTTGCCTGGACGGCCCAGGCCTGGCATGCGGGTGATTTTCAGGCGCTGATTTCGCCGCCTCCCGTAGACCTTGAAAATCTGAAGGACATCTTTACCGCCACGACGTACCTTGAACCGGGCCTTCAACCCGTTACCTTCGATCTGGATCTCGACTACAGGCCCACCTATGGTCCCAAGGTGGAGGTCAGGGGAAATCTGTTAATCGAGAGCACCGGTTTTACCGCACTCGACCTGGTTGGAGAAGTGCTGCGGGGTTCTACCTATATCGACCGGTTTCACTACAGGTTTCAGTATCCGGAATCCATCGGGGACGAACGCCTGCCCGCGGAATTTGTACGGTTCCTCTACCCGGGAGACTATACGCTGCGAATCCGTGTCACCAGTTCCGATGGGACCCACGGGGGCCGTACGAGCCAGCTCATAAAGGTCCCCAGTATTGGCGGGGAAGGTGCATTGTCCAAAGCCGATCTGCCTGATATCCCCACCTCCTTTGCCCTGACGGGACCCGATCCCGACCGAGCTGTGACGGGGTATCAGGTCTTTACGGTTCCGGCTCTTCCCGGGATCGACAAGGTGGCCTTTTTCCTGGATGGCACCAAGGTCCTGACCTGCAACCGGCCGCCCTTCACCGTGGACCTTGATCTTGGAGAAGTGCCTCTACCGCGATCGATCACTGCAGAAGGGTATGACGACCGCGGCCAGATGAAAGCCCGGGATTCCATCTATTTGAATGCGGGTGTGGATCGAGTTTCCGTCCATATCGTCACCCCGATACCGGGAGACCGTGCCCAGCTGGACACGCCCTTCAAGGCCGTGGTATTGACTCCTGAAAAGGATCCGCCAATAAGCCTGAAAATCTTCCTGAATGACACGCTGGTTTCTGAGATTTTTCAGCCACCCTGGGAATTGACCCTGAAACCACCTCTGACGGGAACGACGGTGGTTCGCGCCCTTCTGGAGACCGGATCGGGAAAGAAGGTCGAAGATGTTTCCATGCTCAATGCGGGTTCCTTTGGAGAGATCGTTCGTGTGAATGTCGTGAATCTCTACGTTACCGTCACCTCCCCGACAGGCCGGCCGGTCCTGGATCTGGGTCCCTCCGATTTTTCGGTTCTGGAAGATAGTGTTCCCCAGGTTCTGGAAAAGGTGGCCACCGCAGAAACCATCCCATTGCGGGTGGCGGTGGCCGTGGACACCTCTTCCAGCATGGAAAAATATCTGGCCGATGTCCAGGGGGCCGCCCGGGTCTTTCTGCAGACCGTCCTGAAGGAAAAGGACGAAGCCCTTGTCGTAGACTTTGACACGAGGCCCAGGCTGGTGGCTCCCATGACCGAAAACAGGGACCTGCTTTTCGGCAGCCTTACCAGCCTCTTTGCCGACGGTTCCACCGCACTTTACGATGCGGTAGTGTACAGTCTTTACCAGCTGCAGGGGTCCGGGAGAAAGGCGATGGTTTTGCTGACGGATGGAAAAGATACATCCAGCCGATACGGGTTTGGAGAGACCCTCGATTATGCCCGCAGGGCAGGAGTAGTCATCTACCCCATCGCGCTCAAGGTGCGGTTTACAGAAATGATTGTCCGTACCAAGCTGATTCAGCTGGCGGAGGCAACGGGAGGGCGTTTCATCAGCGTGGAAGATCCGGAGGATTTGCCCGCAGTCTATGAGGATATCGCACGGGAACTGCGGTCCCAGTACACCCTTACCTATACGTCATCCGCCAGGAGCCGGGAATTTCGGACCGTGGAGGTTCAGGTACCCAAACCCAATACAGCTCGAACCATAGCCGGGTACTATCCCTGACCCTTTCCCAGTGCCGACAGGGCCTTCACGATGAGGGGATAGTCGGGCGCTCTCTTGAGAGCCTCAAGAAAGGCAAGCCTGGCGCTCTCTTTCTTTCCCTGCCGCTGCAGAGTCTCTCCAAGGTAATAGTAAGGTTCCCAGTAAGCGCCTTTGGACTCAGAGATCGCTCTGGAAAAGCGCTGCTCCGCACGATAAAGCTCGCCGAGAGTGAGGTGGAAGAACCCCATCCTGTAGTCTTCGAAAGGGTAAGATTGATGGTGAAAAAATCCCTGCAGCCAGTGATGTAATCCAGATTCCGCCCTTTGATTCCCGAATCCGGGAAGGTCTGTAAATCGAAGAGGTTCCCCTGTCCCTGTGGATTGCGAATCCAGTGTGCGATCCATCTCCGGGGCGGCTGACCATCCGGATCGTAAGAAGATGACCGAGAGACCATCCACGTACACCAGGCGCCACTGTGAATCCCTGAACAGGGAAAGAAGAAGATCGGGGTCTTCCGCATGGGAGAAGACGGCCCACTGGATCTCATACTGCTCAACAATCTGTTCCCGTCGAGTGGGTGAAGAGAGGATCGATTTGTACATTCTGTAAAAATCTTCCCCCATGACTTCAAGTCGTCCGTCGATGAAAACCGGTATCTTTAAATCCCACATGAGGTATCCCCCATACCCCAGACTGTTCAGCATCGGCCCGGTGAACCCCGCTTCTTTTGCATAATCGGAAGCCCGAACGGGCAGCATGAGCGTGTTGAATCTGCATCCAAAGCGGTCATGTCGTCTGGATCCGATATAGTAGGCGCCCGTGATTACACGAAGGTTCATACCCGCAAGTACGACGACCAGTATGAGGGGAACAGCGACTCGAATTGCCGGTTTCCGAAGGACCTTCAGGCGGAAACTCCAGCTGGAAAGTCCCAGGGCTACCATCGGAAGGCAGACGATAACAAAAAGGGGGATATTTCGAACCATCTTTACGGACAGGTAAAGAAAGGGGGCCCACAGCATCAGGAAGGTCCATTGACGCCTGCGAAGAAGAGGAAGGAGTGAAAAAACGGAGAGGATGACCAGAATCCTGAAGAAATTTATGGGAATGAAGGGATAGAAGGGAAGGTTCGAAAAGTAATGAAAATCGAAGGGGGAAACCAGTTCACTGATGCTTTCAGCGAAGATCCCCTGGCGATCAAAGTGCATCAGGAGCGTAAAGGGGAATAAGACCCCCTTCCATCCGTAGGGATTGATCAGGGTGACGGGAAAACACAGCGCACTCCATGTCAGAAGGGACCGGTCCGGTTTCTTACGGGTAAGCCATCCTCCCGCCACCATGAAAACCAGGACCACCCAGCCCAGAACAAAGAGCGCATGGAGGTTGATCCAGAGGAGAAAGATGACGGGGAGAAGAAACAAAGGCGCCTTTCGGCCCTGGGAATGGCGGTGAAGGATGTAGAGGAGCAGTGCGAGAAGGAGGTAGGAAACCATTTCCGGTCTGACTTTGAACCGGGTCTCCGAGGCGACAACTCCGAGACCGAGCAGAAGCAGGCTGATCGTTGGATTCGGTTGATAGAGGGTTACGGTTCGATGGATGAGGAAAAAGAGTAGAAGCACCAGGACCATGTTCCCCAGTACGAGACCTTCGGGACCGGCCAGGCGATAGATCGAGGATGCAAGGAGCTGGAATCCCCAGGACGTGTCAACATAGGGTTGATCGGTGCGGGTGAAGGTGAAGGTGTCATTTGCCGGCCAGCCATGGCCTGAAAGAATCGACTCTCCGACCCTCAGATGAAACCCGATATCGGGACTTCCGATTTCCCGGATGGAAAGAAGGGCAGCCATGAGAAAAACCAGAATCAGCGCAGCGGATACAATGACGCGAGGAAATTTGGATACAGGAACCTCCTCCGGTGCTTCCAGAGTCGTTTCTGCGGGCGATTGTTTCCGTCGGGCCATGGGCCCATTATACGTCACCGCTTCCATCTGGATGGTTTAGGCTAGGCATTTCAACACGAGTTCGATATGATAGAGGGCATGAGCGTCCTCCAGTGGTCCTTCGACACTTATTTCAGGCACGTTCGTGACGCCGTTGTCATCGTTGACAATGAGGGGAAGGTCCAATACCTGAACCCCGCTGCCGAGGTGCTGACCCGTGACCCGCTCGGGATTATCCGCCATCCCCTGTGTGATCTGGTGCGCCTGAAGAACGATCGGGACTGCCAATCCTTTCAGCAGATGATTGGAGACCTTGCACAGGGGAACCGGGATGAGTTTTCCCTCCAGGGAAATATATGCGGAATCGGGTCTTTTGACGGGCGTTCGGTAGAGATTCGAGCCACCCCCCTGGGCCGCCGGGATCGACCGGTTCTCGGCGCGATGCTGACCATCTCCTTTCAAGACCCTGCAAACAGAGAAGATGCCCCCACGATAGATACGGTTCACCTCGAAGATCAGCTGAAGGAACGGACCGCCGAACTGTTGATCTCCATGAATCTGATGGACGAGCACATTGACGCCTATCAGAAGGTGGAAGAAGATCGCCGGGAATCGGAGGAACGGTTTCGCGCCCTTTTTCAGAACTCGAAGGATGTGATCTGGGTCCTTTCCCGGGAGGGCCGGATCCTTCAGGTGAATCCCTCGGTGACGGAAGTGTTTGGGTATCCCCGTGACGAAATGATTCAGATGCCGATCCATCGACTCTTTGCCGATCCGAAGGAAGGGTTGGATCTAAACCGGAAACGGGAGGAAGGAGAATCCATCGTGGATCAGGAAGTTACCCTGAACCACAGGGATGGCCGGCAGCGGATCTGCCTTCTCTCGTCCAACCCGCGAAGGAATCAGAGTGGGGAGATTCTGGAGCACCAGGAAATCATCCGGGACATTACGAGCTGGAAGTACGCACAGGAGGCTCTCCAGAAGAGCGAGGAACGATATGCCCTTGCGGCTCAGGCCGCCCATGACGGACTGTGGGACTGGGATCTCGATGCGGATCAGATCTATTACTCTTCCCGCTGGTGCGAAATTCTGGGAGTCAAGGAGGGAGATCTGGAACCCCGTCCCTCATCCTGGTTTAACCAGATTCATTCGGAGGACTATCCCGATTTCAAGGCAAGCCTCCAGGCCCATCTGATCAGCACCCAGGATCGGTTTGAGAGTGAACATCGTCTGAAGCACTGTGATGGAACCTACCGATGGGTCCGCTGTCGGGGATCGATTGTACGGGAGGCTGATGGTCGTCCCCGGCGTCTGGTCGGCTCCCTGACAGATATTTCCACGCGAAAAGAGCTGGAAGAAACCCTTCAAAACCAGGCATTTACCGACACCCTTACCGGCCTTGCCAATTTCCGGGCCATGCAGGACCGGCTCCAGAAACTTTGCAATCAGGGACCACAGACCAATGGCTCCAGCTTTATCCTTGCCCTTCTGACCCTGGACCGTTATTCCGTGTATCGCAACCGCCTGGGGAGGGAAGCCGCCCACCAGGTCATTGTGGCCGTAGCCAACCGGTTGAAGGAGACGCTTTCAGCCGACACCTTCATAGCACGGCTCGAGGGTCCCGAGTTCTGCATTATTATGGACGGAGCAAGGGAAGAGGAGGAAGCAAAGGCTCTAACGGCCTATATCCGTCAGATTACCGAGATCCCCTTTGAAGCCAGGGGTCAGGAAATCTATGAAACGATATCAACCGGAATCGCGCAGAGCTCCCCCGGTCTGAACCTGCCGGAAGAACTTCTCCGACGTGCGGAAATGGCCCTCGAGTACGCGATGCGGGAGGGGAAGGGGACCGTTAATATCTTTACCTCGGCGATGGCGCGCCAGACGACCGCCGTCGTCCAGATGGAAAGCGATTTAAGAAAGGCTCTCCATCAGAAAGAACTACAGCTTTACTATCAGCCCATCGTTTCCCTGACGACCGGGCGGATTTCCGGCTTTGAAACTCTGCTTCGATGGATCCATCCGGTTCGGGGCCTGGTGATGCCGGGAGACTTTATTCCCCTTGCCGAAAAGACCGGCCTGGTCGCCGACTTTGACCTCTGGGCCATTGGGGAGGGGTGCCGTCAGCTGGCATCCTGGCGAAAGGTGCTCCCTCCTAAAGCATCCATTATGCTCAGCATGAACCTTTCAGGGGTCAACTTCATGAAGCCGGATCTGATCATGAAGATCGAAGCGGCGATGAGAAAATACGGTATCCACGGAAACAGTCTGAAGCTTGAGATCACGGAAACCGTACTGGTTGAAAACCTTCAGTTTATCCAGGATATCCTCGCGTACCTCAAGGGACTCGACATTCGTCTGAGCATTGACGATTTTGGCACGGGGTATTCATCCCTGAGCTACCTGAGCGAGCTTCCCGTTGACGTGCTGAAAATCGATCGCTCCTTTGTCATGGGACTGGGAAAGGAGCGGAAGGCCAGGGAAATCGTCCGGACCATCGTGGATCTTGCTCACAATATGCAAATGCAGGTCGTCGCGGAGGGGGTTGAGGAAGTCCACCACCTTCACCAGTTGAAGGAACTGGGCTGTGAGTATGCCCAGGGATACCTCTTTGCCAAACCCCTGGAGGTCAAGCAGGCGGAGGCGCTTCTTCTTTCGGGCAAGACCTGGTGAAGGAAGTGGCGCCTCTTTCCACCGAAGCACCGAAGGATTTGGAGAAACCCGGAAAGGATGATCCTGCCCATCCATGGAAAATCTCCATACTCATGCCGGTATACAACGAAGAGAAGACCCTGCGGAACATTCTTGATCAGATCCGGGCGGTTCCTCTTCCCGATCGAGAACTTATCATCATCAATGACGGTTCGACAGATGCCACCCGGGACATCCTTTCCGAAATCCGGGAACCCTGGATCCGTATCGTTCACCAGGAAAGAAACCTCGGGAAGGGAGCCGCCCTTCGGAGAGGAATCGAGATCGCCGAAGGGAACATTATCCTGATCCAGGATGCCGATCTCGAGTACGACCCTGACGACTATCCGGCTCTTTTGAAACCCATCATGGAGGGCACGGCCCGGGTCGTGTACGGTTCGAGAATCCTGGGTCACAATCCAAAATCGTACACGCGGTATTACTGGGGCGGTAGATTCCTGTCGCTGTTGACAAATCTTCTTTATGGAACTTCCATCACGGACGAACCCACCTGTTACAAGGTCTTTGACGCGTCACTGTTAAAGGGCCTCCCGCTGAAATGTGAAGGATTCGAATTCTGTCCCGAAGTGACCGCCAGAATTGCCCGAAGGAAGATTCCCATCCATGAGGTTCCCATCCGGTACGCTCCCAGATCGATTGAAGAGGGAAAGAAGATCCGATGGAAGGACGGCCTCACCGCAATCTGGACACTCGTTAAATACCGCATATCCTCATAAAAGCTCTGGAGATCGTCCGGACATTTATGGTAGATTGATATCACGAAAAAAGTGATATTGAAATGCGGCGGTTTTTATGTTGCCGTACGATAGTTTCTGGTATCGTATCTGACTCGGATTGATGGGGTTCCATCCTGTTGACAGGACTCGGGAATAATGCTACCGTATTGCCTGTTAGTTATATGGTTAAGGAGGTAATTATGAGATTGTGGGTATTTGTCTTTCTTGTTGTTCCCCAGTTGCTCCTCGCGGAGACGTTGACCCTTCAGCAGGCCCGTGAACGGGCTCTCCAATCGAATAATTTGCTGAAAGCTCAAGCTTCAAAGGTCGAAGCGGCGGAAGCGGTTCGAAACCAGGCGACATCGTATCGTCTGCCGTCCCTTGACATTAACTCTTCCTATATTCGCACCAATCAGCCCGCGTCGGCCTTCGCTCTCAAGATGAATCAAAAGGATTTCTCCATGATGGACTTCTCCATGAGCGATCCGAACAATCCTGACTATCTTGATACCTATCTGACCTCGATCGATCTCACCTTTCCCCTGTACACGGGAGGGCAGGTTGCGTCTGCGGTTCGAGCTGCAGAGGCTCAGGCCGAGGGATATTCCCACGAGTATGATCGAAAACGCCAGGAGCTCCTCAGGCAGGTGACGGAAGTCTATCTGGGATCTCTTCTGTCCGGGGAATACGTTCACCTGATTACCAAGGCCCGGGATACCGTCGCCCGCCACGTCAAAATGGCGGAAGACTATTTCGAAACGGGTTTTATCGTCGAATCCGACGTACTTCGGGCTCGGGTCGAGCTTTCCAAGATTGAGGATCGGCTCATTACGGCATCCAATAAAGCAAGGGAAGCCCGGCTCGCCCTGAATATCCTGATGGGGACGGATCCGGAATCGGTCTTTGAGTTGGAACCGGTGACCAATCTTCCGGAACTCAGCGGGGAGGAACTGGATGCCGCCGTGGATACCGCACTCATCTCACGGCCCGACCTTCAGTTCATGAACAGCATGATCGAGGCCCTGGAGCACAACGTCAGCCGTATGGAAGGCCAAAGGCTTCCTTCGCTGGGGATCAAGGTTTCTCAGGAGTGGTATGACGACTCCTTTCTCGGAGACACCGGGGACGCCACGACCTTTGCCGTGGGACTTACCGTGCCGGTCTTCTCCGGTGGAAGAATAAAATCTGAAGTCGGTGAAGCCAGGGCTCACCTCTCGGAAATGACCCATAATCTCAAGGCGATGGAGGAAGGAGTTGTCCTTCAGGTGAAACAGTCCCTCTACCGGATTGAAGAGACAAAAAGCCGGATCGGAGTCGCAAAGGGAAATGAAGAAGCGGCGGAACGCAACCTCTCCATTGTGGAGGAGAGGTATAAGAAGGGAATCATGAAGATTACCGACCTGCTCGATGCCGATACGGCGCTTACCGAAGCATACACGCGAACTCTCACCGCCCGTTACGACTATCTTCTGGCGGTCGAATCCTATTATCTTGCGACGGGGAAGGAGGAACTCTAATGAAACGATTTATGATTCTTCTTACAATTCTCACCATCACACTTGTCGGCTGTGGATCCCATGAGCCCGGGACCACCGAACCTCTGCCAGGCCTGGAAGTCTCCCTTACACCTGTTTCCATCCTGGAACGGGGAGACGCGGTTGCGGCCTCCGGTTCCATTACCAGCGGAAGGGAAGCCATGATTGCTTCCCGAATCATGGGACAGGTCACGAAAAAGTATGTGAAGGCGGGGGATGTAGTGAAAAAGGATGAAACGCTTCTCACACTTGATGACCGAACCGTTCGGGGTCAGATCTCCCAGGCCAGGGGTGCCCAGGCCCAGGCTCAGGCTGCCCTGACTCTTGCCGAAACCAATTGGAAACGCTTCCGTGAGCTCTTCGACCGGAAGGCTGCAAGCCAGCTGGAACTCGATATGGCCGAGATGCAGTACAGCCAGGCGAAGGGAGCGGTCGAACAGGCCGAAGGAGCCGTTCAGGCCGCCACGTCGATGCTGGATGATGCCATTATCCGTGCTCCCTTCTCGGGAACGGTCCTGGATGTGATGGTCCGTGAAGGAGACATGGTGGCTCCGGGGTACCCGGTACTGCGGCTGGCGGATCGCTCCCGGCTGGAACTGGTTGTAAACGTGAAGGAAAGCGATCTTGATCGTGTCAATCGCGCCACGGTCGTTACCTGCGATTTCCCGTCGGCCGGAATTGTGAACCTTCCCGCTCGAATCGCTGAAGTCATCTCTGCCGCCGATCCCATGACCCACACCTTTCAGGTCAAGCTCAAAGTGGACGAAGATCCACGGTTAAAGTCCGGCATATATGGAAGGGCTCTTTTTACCGACCCGGGTCTCACTCAATCGCGCCTTTACGTCCCGGCCGCGGCACTGGTTCAGCGGGGTCAGCTCTCCATGGTCTTCACCGTGGAGGACCATAAGGCCGTCATGAACGTGGTCCGGGCCGGTGAGGTTGAAGGCGAACTGGTAGAGATCCTGAGCGGATTGACCGGAGATGAGCAGGTTGTCCTCCAGAATGCCGGACAGCTCTTCCATGGAAGGCCCGTGGAGGTTCTGCCATGACCCAGGGCGGCGATTTCCTGTCCTATCTCCGGCGACCCCTGGGCCTGGCCGGACGGATGGCCAGGTATTTTATCCAGTCCAAGCTGACGGTTCTTCTCGTCATCACTTCACTCCTGCTGGGACTCTTCGCCATTTCCATCACCCCGAGGGAAGAAGAACCTCAGATCAAAGTCCCCATGGTGGACATCATGGTTCCCTATCCGGGAAACTCCGCTTCCCAGGTGGAGAACCAGCTTCTCCTTCCCCTGGAACGGAGAATTGACGAGATCAAGGGGGTCCGCTACGTCTACGGGACGGCCTACAACGATTTCGCGTTCCTCATTGTGCGTTTCTACGTGGGTGAAGATCCGGAAATCAGTCTGGTTAAAGTGAAGAAACAGCTGGAAGCTTATCGGCATGAACTCCCGGAAGGCTCCATGGATCCGATCGTCCGCCTGAAGACAATCGATGATGTCCCCGTTCTCGGCCTTACGTTGTGGAGTGAAAATCTTGACCATACCGAGCTGTACGATGCCGCAACGGAGCTCTCCACACGGCTGAAGACCGTGGCCGATGTCTCCGCAGTGGAAATCCTGGGCGGGAATCCCCAGGTTCTCCAGATCAAGCTGGACGAAGAGAGGATGCGGACCTTCTTTGTCAGTCCCCTTCAGGTATGGCAATCCCTCAGCAAAGCCAACGTCATCATACCGGCCGGGGTAATGAAGGGCCGGGAAGCGGCGATCGTTTTAGAATCGGGAAAGCATTTTTCCTCTTTGGAAGAAGTCCGTAACGCTGTAATCGGAGCCTATAACGGCAGACCCGTATACCTGGGTGAAATTGCAGACATTTCTCTCGGCGGAGACGAAGTCGAATCCTTTGCCCTCTTTCAGAGCAAAGAGCAGCCCGTCGCCGTTCCAGCCGTGACACTCTCCGTCGCCAAGAAGCGGGGAGTCAATGCCGTGACGCTGGTGGAAACCCTGCAGAAGGAAGTGGACCAGCTGAAGGCTCAGGTCCTTCCCCCTTCTGTCCATCTCGAAGTGACCCGGAATTACGGGGAGACCGCCAAGGAAAAGTCCGACGAGCTCCTGGAGCACATGTTGATCGCCACGATCTGCGTGGTGATTTTCATGGGCTTTGCCCTGGGACGCAAGGAGGCCATCGTTGTTCTCGTAGCCATCCCGGTCACGCTGGCCCTTACCCTCATGGCTTCCTACATGTTTGGATACACCCTGAACCGCGTGACCCTCTTCGCCCTGATCTTTTCGATTGGAATCCTGGTGGATGACGCCATCGTCGTGGTGGAAAACATGCACAGACATTTCAGCCTCGGCTGGGGCAAGCCGATGCAGATGGCCCCCTACGCCGTTGATGAAGTGGGGAATCCCACGATCCTGGCGACCTTTACCGTTATCGGTGCCCTCCTTCCGCTGGCCTTTGTCTCGGGACTCATGGGGCCCTACATGCGTCCTATCCCGATCAACGCATCGGCCTCCATGTTCTTCTCCCTTCTGGTGGCGTTCACCATCTCACCATGGCTGGCGTTCAAGCTCTTTGTTAAAGGTCACAGGGAAGAATCTCCCAGCCTTCAGGTACGGGAGGAAACGGAAGAAGAGAGCAAGTTTCACAGGCTCTATGACCGGATCATGCGCCCGATCATCGCGCACCCCATCCTCCGATTCTCCATGTTTGCGGTGGTCATTCTTCTTCTCTTTGCCTCGATCGGCCTCGTCTTTATGAAAGCCGTGACGGTGAAAATGCTTCCCTTCGACAACAAGAGTGAATTCCAGGTCGTGGTGGACATGCCCGAGGGCACACTGCTGGAACGAACGTCCGAGGTCTCCCTGGCTCTCGGCAAAGAGCTGGAAACCCTGCCGGAAGTCGAATCGATCGTCTATTATGTGGGAACCCATTCCCCCATAAATTTTAACGGTTTGGTCCGCCATTACGACATGCGCCGCGGGAGCCACGTGGCTGACATCCAGGTCAATCTCGTTTCGAAGCACGACCGGGATCGGAAGAGCCATGCCATTGCCGCGGACGTCCGTCATAAACTGCGGGAAATCGGAGAAACCATGGGGGCCAATGTCAAGCTGTCCGAAGTTCCCCCGGGACCTCCCGTCCTCTCCACCCTGGTTGCGGAAGTTCACGCGGAAGACCATCAGGCCGAACGGGACCTTGCACGGCAGGTGGAGGAAATCTTTCGATCCACCGAGGGTGTGGTGGATGTGGATACCTACATTGAAGCTCCCCAGCCCAAGGTCGTGTATCGTGTGGATCAGGAAAAGGCCGCACTGGCTGGAATTACCACAGAGCAGGTGGCGGCGAGCCTGCGACTTTCCGCCGCCGGCATGGACGCCGGTCTTCTCCATACGAACCGCAGCCGGTATCCCATACCTCTCCGGCTCCGGCTCCCCCTGGAGGATCGCCACAGGCCGGAGGACCTCCTGGATGTGGCACTCCACGGTGCAGACGGTCGAATGGTTCCCATTGGAGAGCTGGTTTCGATCGAGCAGACCGTTCAGGAAGCCCCCATCCACCACAAGAACCTCCGACCCACAACTTACGTGATCGGAGATGTGGCCGGGCATCTTGAAAGCCCCGTGTATGCCATCCTTGCCATGCAGGACAGGATAAGCAAGCTCCCCGGCGTCAGCCTGATCTCCACCCACGAAGCCAACCCGTCAGAAACTCGGGTCATCAAGTGGGACGGAGAGTGGCAGATTACATACGAAGTCTTCCGTGACATGGGAATTGCCTTTGCCGTCGTGCTGGTTCTCATCTACATCATGGTTGTGGGGTGGTTCCGATCCTTTATCGTCCCCCTGGTCATCATGGCTCCCATTCCCCTGACCCTCGTCGGGATCCTGCCCGGCCACTGGATTTCCGGGATCTTTTTCACCGCCACCTCCATGATCGGGTTTATCGCCCTGGCCGGGGTGATCGTCCGGAACTCCATCCTCCTGGTCGACTTTGTCAACCTCGAACTGCAGTCCGGATCGGAACTCCTGGATGCCGTCATCAAGGCCGGCGCTGTCAGGTTCCGGCCCATCGTCCTGACCGCGGCCGCCCTCGTTGTCGGGGGCCTGGTCATCATTCTTGACCCCATCTTTGAAGGGCTGGCCGTATCCCTGATTGCCGGGGTTACGGTGGCCACCTTCCTCACCCTGATTGTCATTCCCACCCTTTACTACGTCTATCTGAAGGGGGGAGACCGATACAAAGAACTCCAAGGAGAAAACCATGAAAGTGAATGACGTTCTTCGCATAGTCGCCGGGATCTTCATCCTGGCCTCCCTGGCCCTGGGGAAATGGGTCCATCCGTACTGGTACTACTTCACCGCCTTTGTCGGCCTCAACCTCCTGCAGTCCGGGTTTACGAAGTGGTGCCCCATGATCACGATTCTCCGGAAGCTGGGTCTGGAGGATTGACGATGAAGATGCTCATGATCATCACGTCCACCGAATGCCGGGAAGAAGTGGAGTCCTTCCTTAAAGATCAGAAGGTGCCCGGATACACGGAGATCCCCACGGTCTACGGCGAGGGTCACACCGGCCCGAAGTTCGGGTCGTGGGCCTTTCCCGGAACCTCCACGATCATCTTTACCGTCGTTCCCAACGAGCAGTTCGACGAGGTGATGAAGGTCCTCAGGGAACACTGCACCCGGTGCCAGTACCACAGCCATATCCTTTCCTGGGACGTGGACGAGGTGGAAGTCAAACCCTGACCCTGCATCAATCAAACGTAATCCATCTGACCCGGAGGCCGGTTCGCCTCCGGGTTTTTTCATGAAGGACTGTTACAAATCTACACAATGAGAATTTCCTTCCATCCTTGATCTATGACTATTTCCACGCCGTGCCCTCTGGATGGAGAACTGTATATCACAAGGATTATGATATATAAAAATACAGTCTCAATATCGACCGCATTCTGGCACGGATTTTGCTTATGTTCGATCAGTGAAGTGGTGGGAATATCCAAATCCGGAGGGAGCTATGGCCTTTTTTCAACGTTTTACAAATATCGTGGGGGGGGGGGGGGAAACCTTATCGCTTCTCCTTGCTCTTGACATTTTCGCGGGATGCGGTTCCACAGGTACGATGGGCACATCACCCCCATCTTTTTCGGGCGCAAATGCCCTGTTTCATCCCAACCCGCAAACCCTGGACGAAGGGGCCACCATGGGCCTCGTCAATGTTCGGGCTGGAAACCTGACCTTCCGGTTCCAGCTCTTTCCCCTCTACTCCATCACCTATGATTCAAGACATTCCACCTTTGACCTTGAATATATCCATCTTCATAAGAATACAAAGACCGCAAGTCTTCAAACGCTGGATGGATATATTCTCGAATATTCCAGAGACAAGGAGGGAGGGGAGGATAACGCCCGGGGACAGCGGTACCTGCGGGTCAAGGACGGCCCGGAACCCTATGGTGATCTGTGGGTCAAGGATGGGACGATCACCATCGACATGAGAACGGGAGGAATCCGTACCTATACGGAGGACCGGAAAAGGAAGGAAACCGGGACCGACAAGTACTTTATCCTGTCCGGAGTTGATGGAAGAGGGAATAATCAGTGGATTATGACCTTCGATGAAGAGGGAAACCTCGCCTCCATCATCCCGACCGTGGGCGCCGTTCTGGAATTTTCTTATCCGGAGGACCGGACCATGGTGATCGGCCTGCAGGAAGAGCCCCCCTCCCATCGCCTCACCTTTACTGAAGAGGGTGACGTGGCCTCATGGACCACGACGCGGTCCATTCCCTCGGTTCATGGATCGGAGCCCGTAACCAATACGCCTGTCGAGACCACCTACACCTTTCAATACGAAAGTGACGGACGCCTTTCCGCCATCACGGATTCCTTCGGAAGGACACGCCTTACGGTCGCCTATGGACCGGACGGCCGGGTGACACGCATGACCCGGCCGGGGGAACTGTGGACTTACACCTATGGTCCGGATACGTGCACGGTCCAATTCTCATCGGGAACAACAAGGGCCTTCACCGGGGAGATGACCGTTACCTATCAGGATGTGCCCACGGGCACGCGGGAAACGATCACGGACTGCAGCGGAGCCGAGACGATCAACCTCTATTCCACGGAAGGCGATCTTCTTTGCACGACCGACGCCAACGGGCACACCTGGACCTTTACCCATCACGCGATTCTCCATACCGTTACCTCCATGACCTCGCCCCTGGGACATCGCCGGGAATATGGATACAATCCGGATGGAACTCTGCTCTTTCAGCGGGATCCTCTGGGACACGAAACGACTTACTTCTATGACGAAGCGGGGAGTGTAATCCGGACTACCGATGCCATGGGGAATGTTGCAACTTTCACCTATGACGATCATCACCAGATGAATGCGCGGACCAATGCCCTGGGGTACACCACCACCATCGCCACCACATATGACGGAAGCCGGCTCGCTTCCCGGGTCGTGACCGATCCGGAGGGCTACCCGACTACGTACCAGTACGACTACGATTTTTTCACGGGCCAGGAAATTCTCACCGATACCTACCGGTCAAACGGGGGACACTGGTCCTATACCTACGCCAACACGGAAAACGGCGTGCAGAGAAAGGAGGTGATCGATCCCTTCGGCACCGTGACATCGGGAAACTATAACCCCGCACCCTGCGGGGAAACCCATCTTCTCGACTATGCCTATCGAAGGGACGCACGATGCGACGACTGTCCGGAGGCGAATCAGCACCGCTTCTGGAAGGGGAAGGACCCGGATACGGGAGTAACCCTCCATACGCGGGATCAGGAAGGATATGAGACGGACTATGAATACGAAGCCATCTGGGGACGAAGATACCTTTCCTCCGTCACCCGGTATGACATCCCCAACGGGCGCTGGACCGATTTGCCCTGCGGCCTGACCGTCCCGCAATGGGACAGGACCGGGCTTGATCCGTCCGGGGCCACTACGGCCTACGCGCATGACTGTATGGGCAGGCTCCTTGCGGAGACCGACCCGATGGGGAAGGTCACGAGCTATGCGTATGATGGCGTCGGGAATCGAATCTCGAAGACCTTTCCCAACGGGAAAACCGTAATCTACACCTATGACGCGGACAACCGTCTGACGGGAATCGACTATCCCGACGGACGATCCGAAAGCTATGAATACGATCCGGCGGGACGCGTCACAGCCGCCCACGGACTGGACGCAGAGCTCTACTATGAATACGACGCTCTGGGCCGAGTCACGACGGCGATCCAGGAAGTGGAAGGCGAGATCGAAACGCTGCAATACGGGTATGATGCGCTGGGCCATCGCACGATTCTGAGTGCGTCTCCGGGGATGTGGACGTACAGTTACGACCGAAACGGCCGGACCGCCTCCATCACGAACCCGGACGGGGATTCCACGTCCTTTACCTATGCGTCCTGTTGCGGGGCTCTGGCTGTGCTGAATCATGCCAACGGCACATCCATTGAATACTCGTATGACCTGGCCGAACGGACAGTGGGGGTGATCAATCGATCCGCCGCCGGTGAAATCATTACATCCTTCGCCTACGAAAGGGATCCCAATGGACTGATCCTCTCGATCGACCGGGAAGATCCCCTGTGGGACCAGGCCTATTCATATGACCCGAGGTTACAGCTGAGGGAAGTGGTGTATGGAAATGGTGACTCGGAAGCCTACGTCTATGATAGCCGGGGGAACAGGATCGAGAAGTGGGAGGGAGAGGATCTCAAGGAGCTTCTGGTCTACTCCCCGGCGGATGAGATCCTGCACCGGGTCCGGTACGCGGGACTGGGACTGCTGGAATTCGAGGAAGACTATACATACACCCAGGTTACGGGGCCGATCTATGAGCTTCCCGCTGGCCCGGGGACCTGGTACAGGGTGGAAAAAACCTACAGCAACTATCTTGCGCAGTTCAGCAATCACATGGTTGAGAGGCGGTATTTCGATTTCCGGGAACGGCTGCACGCCGAAACCCGGAAGGTGGACATCGCACCCGGGCGCTACGGCACGCAGATGATCTACCCATCCTACCTTCCCGATGGCATGGGCCGGGTAGGGAAATCCAGCCGGACCCATTCGGAATGGCTCCGGCCGGGTCCCGATGGAATTGAAAGAATCCTATTCACCGAGGCCTCCGTCCATCGGATGGTGAACGATTTCGAGGATGTATTGACGGAGAGGGTAGAAACATCAAGTTTTTTTGATGGTCAGTTCTACCAGGGCCCCGATATTTCCCGCCAGATGACCCACGGGCCGGGGATCGACAATCCGCTTTCGTTCAAACGAGTGGTCGAACCGGAAGAGGGAACCATGAGCGAAGACGTCTATACATTCGGAATGGATGCAAGGCGAAACGTCTCCTTTCTCTCGAACGCGTCGGGCACCTTGGCTGAAGGATACGAGTACGATCCGTGGGGGAACCTGCGGGCAGGGTCACCCGACCTGAACCCCGTGCTGTTCCAGTCGCGGGAGTATGATAC
>DAOSWS010000040.1 GCA_035593605.1 Thermoanaerobaculia bacterium
CAGCCTTTTCTCACCCACTCCGTAGGTTGGCTCCCACCCTCACAACCACCCTCGCCTCGCTCCCGGGATTACCTATCTAGGGTACACTCGCGTCGAATCCCACCCTCTCCGCCACTTTTCGTTTCCCCGAAACGAAACGTGCCACGCCGAAGCTGTCGTTTCGCGTAGGCGGGCTCCCACCCCCCATCATCATTTCACATAGAGCCAAACGAACGTGGGACACGTACTTGTTACGTGTCCCTGAAGTGAGCCAGAGTTTCTTTCAAAAGAAATAGGTATTATGTCCCCAGATTTAGGTATTGTGTCCCCAGATTTAAGGATCTTACGGCGCGAAGAGGTGTCTGAAGGTCCATGTCGTTTTGGGTGGGGGGAATGGGTACAATTCAATTGCTGGCTATGAAATTACTAGAGGTGTCCCCAGATTTTACAGATTTTAAAGATTATTGGCTAGGTTCTCATTCGCTCGCATCATTATTGTTTTTCACTGTGTGAACCATCACACTTTGTTAATAATAATTTGGGGATTTTTATCGTATTTTCTCCATCAACAAGAGTAAAACTTAAGAAATCTGAAGATTCTACAATACTTGGCAAATAATCAGCTTTTCCTGGAGGAACTGCAATAAGCGGATACTGCCTCTGAATTAATAGATTCCCTAGTTTATACATTCTACGGTAAGCAGATATATATACTCTATCCTGTCTTTTCCCTGAGTAATCTATTATATAGGGGTAAGGTTCAGTACCATATACTAGCAAGAATTCCATGCTCTTAGATCGAAAAATAGGCAATTCCTCTAGTTCCCCATCTTTACTTAGAATAGCACTACTATCTGTATATACCCAAACCTTCCACTGATAAGGTCGGAAATAGATAATTATTCCTAATATAATAAGAACTACAATACAAGATAATGCTATCTTAATCCATTTCATGGTACATATCTCCTGAATAATGGTGGATTAGAATTTTTAAGCTGTTTTGAAGTATTGGAAACATAATTCTGGGGACACAATACCAATTTCTCCTTAGTGTTCCTAGAAAATCCCTTTCCATGAATTAAGTGTATCGCCAGGGTGCAGGGGTGTCAAACTGTCTAGTGAAAAGTGGCAAAACTCCTCCCAAGATCGACTTCCCACACGCCCATTCCTCCTCGTCAACCTCAGAAGCGGGTTTCGAAGGGGTATTCGCTTCACACTTTCTTGTGTCTGGACAATTCTAAATTTTCAGCACATCGTATATGGATTGCTGAACCTTGAAAGCTCAGAAAGGAGAGCGCAATGAGCAATGAAAAGTTGGCACCAGAAACGAAAGGGATAACAGTGCAGTTACTCACAACGGTTGACCTCGGTCCCGAGATCGAAGGCATGGCAGGGCGCCAGCTTCGAATGCGCATGGTGACTTTCGAGCCTGGAGCGGTCTACGGTCCGGTTCACGATCATAAAGGCAGGCCGGGCACCGTCTACATACTGCAAGGAACAATCACCGACCATCGAGATGGAGTGGCTACGGACTATGGTCCGGGAGTGGGCTGGCCAGAGGACAGAAATACCACGCACTGGCTTGAGAACAGGGGAACGATTCCGGCGGTGGAGATCTCCGTCGATATTGTCAGGCAAAAATAATCTCAGGTTCGACCTCCATCGTGGCTAAATCGGGTACCTCTCAGTAGGTTGTGCTTGCTTTTGCGAATAGGTATGGCGCCCACCTCATTAAATTTGATTCCCAATTGCTTTATCCTCCTCGACTACCTTGTAGGTACAGTTTTTAAAACCATTCGATTCGGTGATTTTCGGTCAGTTACTCTGGTTTCGATCAACGAACCCCGCTCTGTTTTTCCTGTAACCTCGACCCCTTAAATGTCCGTGCATGGTTGGTATATCTCGTCAATAGTGTCATGCTACAATACATAAATGATTTCCTCAGATGGAATTAAAAGCAAAGGATATACTATCAAGGGCAGGCTGTCATTTATTGACACAGAGTTCGGAGAGTGTGAGCGGGAAAAAGTATTTGCTCTTTTGGATGATGATATCCGGGATATACTCTCCCGGAGAGTGATTTCATCCGACTGGTACCCGTTAAAGTATCAGGTCAACCTCTCCATGGCTATAGATAAGGCCCTGGGAAAAGGGGACCTGGAGTTATGCAGGAAAATTGGAAAGTTTACAGCTGAATCGGATTTGAATACCATTCACAAGATCATTCTCAAAATGGGAAGTCCGCAGAGATTATTAAAACTGTCAGCAGGAATGTGGAGCCGGTACTATAGTGAAGGTTCATTAGTCCTTGAATCAATCGGAAATGGTTATGCGGTAGCTCTTGTTAAGGATTTTAACCCGATTTCAAAAGCATTCTGTACAGATCTTTCGGGCTGGATGATCCGCACCCTGGAATTGACGGGAGCAACAAACGTGGATCTCAATCATACAAAGTGTGTTCTTGATGGTGATGAGGCCTGTCGTTACGAAGCTACCTGGAAATATTGATGCATTTGCTGAAGATCAGGACTTTATTGCTGACCTGATTGAACAGGCTCGGATATCCGGGCAGGTTTCGAGGGGATATTCGCTTTTTACTGACTCCGTGGGTTATGTCTCACATCCAGCCCACCACCCTCGACATCACCCCATTAGTGAGTTGCGAAAGTAGAATCGGTAACTTCTTCACACCCGCCCAGCCCCCTCAGAGCGGCCTCCGGTGCGGTGCCAAATTGACAGTAAATCATTGCGAATATTTCAGAATAGCCATAGAATACAAGGATGGGTACTCCCCCCACAGTTCTCGACGCCATTGGGAACACATCACTTGTCAAACTGCGTCATATCGTCCCGCCCGAATGCGCCGACATCTACGTCAAGCTCGAGTGGGAGAACCCTACGGGAAGCATGAAGGACCGGGCGGCCCAGGCCATGATTTCCAGAGCTGAAGAGGATGGAAGATTGAAACCCGGAGATACGATTGTCGAGTACACCGGCGGAAGTACGGGGATTTCCCTCGCGTTAATCTGTGTGGCCCGGGGATACAGGCTTTCCATCATCACCTCCGATGCCTTCAGTCCGGACAAATTGAATCAGATGAGGTCTTTTGGAGCGGAGCTCACCATGGTTCCCAGCGAGGGAGGCAAAACCACCAAAAAACTGATCCTGGACATGATCGAAGCGGCCCGGGAACGATCCCGGGGGCCCCATACGTACTGGACCAACCAGCTTCACAATGAGGACAGCATTTCCGGGTACTTTGCCCTTGGAGAAGAGATCTGGAACCAGACGCACGGAAAGGTGAACGCCTTTGTTCACAGTGTGGGAACCGCCGCTTCCTCACGTGGCGTGTCCACCATCCTGAAACGCCATGACCCTGGACTGCATATTGCCGTGGTTGAACCGGCCGAATCCGCAGTCCTGTCGGGAGGATCCCCGGGTCCTCACAAGATCGAAGGTGTCGGGATCGGGTACACACCCCCTCTCTGGGACCCGGATCTGGCTGATGAAATCGTGCCGGTCCACACAGAGGAGGCCAAAACCATGGCCCGACGTCTGGCCAAAGAGGAGGGTCTCTTCGCCGGAACATCCTCCGGGGCCAATGTCGTCGCCGCGATTCAGGTTGCCAGGAAGCTGGGCCCGAAGAAAACCGTGGTGACATTAATGGTGGATTCCGGACTGAAATATCTCAGTACGGATGTTTATCGTCCTTCGTATACGAATTAGCTTGTTTTCAAGCTCACCCTCTCAATCGTTCAGTTCAGCTGTTGTATAATGGGTCATTCATGAAAAGAATCGGCATGATTGAATGAACAGGGTACGATTATTATTTCAGTTACTGATCCTTTTCTTCGTCTGCCTCTCCATTTCCGGGTTTCGATACGCCATCAAAAATTATTCCAATGCCGACGGTCTGCCGCAGAGTCAGATTCTGGCCGTTCACCAGGATGGGCGGGGATACCTCTGGATTGGAACCTATTGCGGTGTATCTCGCTACAGCGGCCACGACTTTATTACATTAACCACGCATGATGGCATCCCCAATAATTACGTGTACGCATTCGACCATGACAGCAGGGGCAACGTCTACGTGGCCACCAATGCCGGAATCTGCAGAATCGGGCCGGATCTTGTCGTGGAGCGACTGCCGGAACCAGCGGGAAGTGCCGTCGCACGATCCCTTTTGCTTATCGATGATACGCATCTGATCTACCACGATACAAAGGGGTATCAGATCTGGGATGGCTCTTCCTCCCGGATCCTTCTCCAGGACGGCCTGGGTTTATATAACCCAGCGCCGACCAGGTATGGTGCGACTTTCTACCTGCCGACGCAGCATGGTCTGTATCGTTATCGAAGCGACATGAAGAATCCTGAAAAAGTGAGGGGATGCGATTTCAGTGCGATCTGCGTCAGCGTGACAGAGGACGGTATCCTCGTCGGGACAGCCGATGGTCTCTATCGGATGGACGGGGATTCTCCTCGAAGAATTCTTGCGTGTCGTACCGTGCGAACCATTCTTCACCTGGAGGATACACTGTGGGTCGGTACGGATGAGGGACTCTTTAAAGAAGCTGAAAAGGGGTGGGTCCATCTGGGGATGGAAGAGGGTCTGACCAATGAGATTATTCTTACTCTGGCCGCAGACAGCGAGAACACTCTGTGGATTGGTACGAATGCCGGCCTGGGAAAATTACCCAACACATTTTTACGATGTTATTTCCAGGATGATGGTCTCCCCTCCAATCGGATCTGGTGTATCTATGAAGATCAGAAATGGGGGCTCCTTGCCGGCGGGCAGGGCGGAATCTCCCACAGGGCAGGGGATCGTTTCACTCTCATGGACCTACCCGGAATTCCCGGGAAGTCAACGGTTCGCGCCATGGCGAGAACAAAAGATGGTACCTTCTGGATAGGAACCTATCAGGATGGCCTTTATCGAATTCAAAACGGACGCACGACGGCCATCCATGATGTCCACGGCGTACCTCTGCGCTTTATCTTTGGTCTGACGGTGGACCAGCATGGATTGTTATGGGGTGCCACATCCGACGGTGCCCTGAAAATTAATGCTGAATCAATCGAACTTCTGGGCGTCCAGGAGGGTCTACCTGATCCAACGGTCTGGCAGATAGTGGAGGCACCGGATGGAACCATTTTTGCCGCTACCGATCGGGGAATCGCCTTTTTCGATAAAGACAGGTTTGTCATTCCCGATTTTTTAAAAGATGTCGAACTGGCTACCGTTCGCACGGTTGCATACGACGACCAGGGACAGATGTGGATTGGAACGAATGGGGATGGAATTATCCTGTGGGATGGACGCACCATAAAAAGGCATTCCACGGTAAATGGGTTTGTCGATGATTTCATCTGGGGAATTGTCTTTGAAACCACCGGAGCCGCTTGGATCGGCACGAACCGGGGTCTGGTAAGAATGGGAGAAGGATGGTCGGTTGTATTCAACTCCCAGGATGGCCTGTCCGGTGACGAAATGACTCTGAACAGTGATTATCGAGATCGGAATGGAAACCTGTGGTTTGGAATCCTGCCGGGCCTGGTTCATGTTCAATCCCAACGCTTTTCGGCAAATCCAACCCCACCCCGCGTGACCATTTCGAAAATCCAGACCAACCGCAGGACCATTCAGGGTCCTTCCTCCATTACGATGGACCCGGGTGAGAAGGAAGCCATCTTCCACATGGATGGCCTCTCGTTTCAGGATGAGCGCGAAGTTCGATACAGCTACCGAATGGCCGATCTGGATCGCTGGTCCTCACCCACATCTTCCACGATGGTCCGATACACGAACATCCCGCCGGGGACATACCACTTTCAGGTTAAAGCGTGCAACAATTTCGGAGTCTGGACGGAAATACCGGCGGAAGTGAAGGTGATCGTCCGTCCCGCCTGGTATCAGACCGTGACCTTTCGCGGCGGCATGGCAGTCGGATTTCTGCTCCTGGTTTTCGGCTATGTACGATTTCGTCTCGCGGCGAGCCGCAGGGCGCAAAAACATCTGGAACATCTTGTGGCGGAACGAACGGAAGATCTGTATCGTGCGTCGATTACCGATCCCCTCCTCGGTATTTACAATCGAAGGTATGTAGATGACCTCGTGGAACGGCATATCAAAGAGGCCCGGCGGCACAGGGATGGAATGTGCCTGGCCCTGATCGATCTGGACCAGTTCAAGGCCGTCAACGACGAATTGGGTCATATTGTCGGCGACAAGCTTCTGGTCTCTGTTGCGGAACGGTTACGGGACATGATTCGGACAACGGATATTCTGGCCCGGTATGGTGGCGATGAGTTCATCATCGTCTTCTTCCGGACCGATGCTACCTGCATCGAAGACCGGCTTGCAAGCATTGTCCGTCTCTTTGATTCAAGCCCTTTTACGCTGGATCAGGAACGGGTGCGCATCACCGTGTCCATCGGAGCAACCTGTCACACGTTCTCCCACGAATCCAGAGTCACCTACGACGCCATGCTGAATATGGCTGACAATGCTCTCTATGAAGCAAAATCGGCAGGAAAGAATCAGTACGTTAAAGCGACCCTTTGAGGAGCCGGGCAGGATACCGGCCGCTGTCCTTTTTAGGGATTGAGACGGTTCAACATCCTCGGATAGGGTATGGTCTCCCGGATGTGAGGTAACCCACAGAGCCAGGCTACCGCCCGTTCAATGCCCATGCCGAACCCGGAGTGCACGACCGACCCGTATTTTCTGATGTCCAGGTACCACTGAAAGGGTTCCACAGGAAGCCCGTGATCCCTGATTCTCTTCAGCAGAAGATCGTGGTCGTGAATTCGCTCACTGCCTCCGATGATTTCCCCATATCCTTCGGGCGCCAGGACATCCACGCATTTGGCCTTTGAGGAATCCACCGGATCGGGCTCCATGTAGAAGGCTTTAATGGACGCGGGAAAGTGCGTTACCATCAGGGGAGAGGTTTCCTGCTCGGTCAAAAGGGTTTCATCCAGTCCGCCAAAATCGTTCCCGGGTATGAAGGGGGGTGCTCCCTGTTCCTGGGCGCGTTGAATCGCTTCCGGTGTGGTCAGGATCTTAGCCGCTTGGTCGTATGTGATGCGCTTGAAGGGTCGCGTAATCTGTTCCAGTTTTGCTACATCCCGTTCAAGAATCTTGAGCTGTTCGGCCGAACGGTCCAGAACCCGGTCAATCAGATAGGAGAGAAAAGATTCGGCGAGCTCCATAATCGCATCGAGATCGGCATAGGCAACTTCGGGTTCCACCATCCAGAATTCGGTAAGATGCCTTCGGGTCTTTGACTTCTCCGCACGGAACGTAGGTCCGAAGCAGTAGACCTTTCCGTGAGCCATGCAGGCCGGCTCAACGTAAAGCTGACCCGACTGAGTCAGGTAGGCCGGTTCACCAAAGTAGTCCACGCTGAAGAGCGTTGAGGTTCCCTCACAGGATGTGGGGGTGAGAATCGGACTGTCGATCAGCACAAAATCCCGTTCGTAAAAAAAATCCCGAATCGACTGGCATATCTCATTGCGGACTTTCAGAATGGCTACCTGCTGTTTGGACCGGAGCCAGAGATGCCGGTTGTCGGAGAGGAATTCTATCCCGTGTTCCTTGGGCTGAATCGGGTATTCATCCGCAATCTGATGGACGTTCATGTCTTTCAGAGTCAATTCCACCCCACCGGGTGAGCGCTGATCCTCACGCACCAGGCCTTCGATCGTGATGGAAGATTCGTAGGTCAGGCGGCCCATCAGGTCCCAGACTTCTTCGGTAACGTCGTTCTTACCTGCCACCACCTGGACGTATCCGGATCCGTCGCGAACAACAATAAATCGAATCTTACCCGAGGAACGCAGGTGATACACCCACCCGTTAATCGAGACGATTTGCCCGATATAACGGGCTAGATCCTTAATCGAGCTGGTCTGTGTCATGCGGCCTATTGTACCATGATGAAGTGTGATAGCATTGAATTCATGGCTCTGTTTGATGCTGAAAATCTCTTCTTCTCACCCCTCGCCCCTCTGCTGGAACAGGCCCGCAGTGACGGTCTCGGATCCCTGTGCCTGATTTCAGATCGTTCCCCTCAGGCGCTGACCCGTCTCGCGTCTCTGGGCTGGTCAGCCGAGTCTGTTTCCGCACCGGCTGATCTGGATCGCTCCTTCGACATCATCCTGGTTCCAAAATACTTTCACGCGCTGGGAAAAGATGAAGCCGCCATCGGAGCCAAACGCATCTCCTCGCACATCCGTGAATCCGGCCTTCTTGCCGTTCTTTTTCCCCCCGCATGGTTTCCTTCGGTCTGGAAATCAAAGGCATCTCATCACCATATCGAGAGGAATGAGCGTCTAATCGTACGGCAGGGCAGTGAAATCTGGACCTTCACCCTCTATTCCAATCGGGAAATTGAAGCCCTCTTTGAACCGCTGCGCCCCCTTCAGCTCGTTACTCTGCAGAACGGTATGCGTCGCGCGATTTTTAAAAAGCCCTGAACTTCCTGCTCTGACCCGGTTGAAACCCTGCACAAAATACGGCATGATAAGTCCATGCCTCGTCAGGAATGGTCCAATCGATTGTCTTTTATCATGGCGGCTACGGGTTCAGCCATCGGGCTTGGAAATGTCTGGAGATTTCCGTTCGTATGCTACCAGAATGGCGGCGGTGCCTTTCTGGTCCCGTTCTTTATCGCCATGCTCACCGTTGGTGTTCCGCTCCTGATGGTGGAGTTTGCCCTCGGAAAGCTGTCCCGATCAGGAGCTCCCATGGCACTGCGCTGGATCCATCCGCGTCTTGCCTGGATTGGATGGTTCGCCGCCCTGGCAGCCTTTGTGGTGGTCTGCTATTACGCGGTCATCATGGCGTGGAGTTTCAACTATCTCTGGCACTCCCTCTCTCTGGCCTGGGGCAGCGATGCGTCGACCTTCTTCTCAAAACAGGTCCTGGATCTCAGTGAAGGCGTATCCCCTCTGGGAGGCATTCGAGTACCTGTTCTGATCGGACTGATCCTTACCTGGATTTCGATTTACCTGATCCTCCGAAAGGGTGTGGATACCGTGAGCAAAGTCGTCATGGTGACGGTTCCCCTTCCGGTCGTACTTCTCCTTGTCCTCGTTGTCCGTGGACTCACCCTCCCCGGCGCCATGGAGGGATTGACCTATTACCTGACACCGGATTTTTCCATTCTGCTTCAACCTTCCGTCTGGATTGCTGCTTATGGACAGGTCCTCTTCTCCTTTTCTCTCGGACAGGCTGTATTGATTGCCTACGCCTCGTATCTTCCAAAAGATGCGGACGTCAACGGATCCGCCGTAGCCACAGCGGCCCTGGACGCATCGTTCAGCTTTATTGCCGGATTTGCCGTCTTTTCGACACTGGGATACCTCGCTGTGGTGACTCATGCCAGCGTCGCCGACGTGGTAGCCAGCGGTCCCGGCCTTGCCTTCGTGACCTATCCTACGGCAATTTCTCTTCTTCCCTTCGGTCAGCCCGCCTTTGGTGTCGTCTTTTTCCTGATGCTTCTCACGCTCGGCATTGACTCTGCGTTTGCCCTGGTCGAGGGCACTGTAACTGCGGTACGGGACTGGTTTGGTACCCCGGGACATATGACGCTTCTTGTGACCTGCATCCTTGCATTTTTAATCGGCATCGTTTTCACGACCCGGGCCGGGTATTTCTGGCTGGATATCGTAGACCACTTTATCAACAACTTTGGGCTGGTTACGATTGCTCTGGGGGAATGTATTGCCGTTGGATGGATTCTCGGATCGAAAAAATTCCGTTCTCTTGTGAATTCCACCTCCACGATACAGGTGGGAAACCTGTTCGATCTTGCCGTGAAATTTATCGCTCCGCTCATGCTGGCGACCATGCTTGGGATTGTCTTTGTCCAACGTTTACGTTCTCCCTACGAGAACTATCCCGACTGGGCTCAGTTCGTCGGCGGATGGGGGATGGTCCTCACGGTCCTTCTGGCATCGGTTATCCTCGGGTTCACCCGCCCTCGTATGGAAAAGGAGAACAGCTCCCTTTCCATCCCTGAAACAGATAAAGGAGAAACACCATGAAGATCCACAAAATCATCATCCTGGGATCCGGCCCTGCCGGATGTACAGCCGCCATATACGCAGCTCGGGCGGAACTCTTCCCTCTGGTGATTGAAGGCATGCAGCCGGGAGGTCAGTTGACCATCACGACAGAGATCGAGAACTATCCCGGGTACACCGATGGGATTATGGGACCCCAGCTGATGCAGATCATGAAGGAGCAGGCCGAACGATTTGGGACGGAATTTATCTTCGGTGAAGTCAGTGAAGTCGATCTGTCAAAAAAGCCCTTTACGATCAAGACAGAAAATGATGAAACCTTTCAGGCTCACACTTTGATCATTGCCACAGGGGCCCGGGCGCGTCTGTTGAACATCGAGGCGGAGAAGAAGCTTATGGGGTACGGGGTTTCAGCCTGCGCGACCTGTGATGGATTCTTCTTCAAGGAAAAGGAGATCTGCATCGTCGGGGGCGGGGATACGGCCATGGAGGAGGCTTCATTCCTGACTCGTTTTGCATCCCGTGTGACCGTTATCCATCGAAGAGATGAGCTTCGGGCGTCAAAGATCATGCAGGAGCGCGCCCAGGCCAACCCCAAAATATCCTTTGAGTGGAACAGCGTCATTGAAGATATCGAGGGTTCCCCGGAAACGGGCGTTCAGGCTGCAATTCTTAAAGACACAAAGACCGGGGAGACCCGTCGATTTCCAACACAGGGAATTTTCATCGCAATCGGTCACACTCCCAACACCGCAGTTTTTAAAGGCAAACTCGATATGGATGATCAGGGATACATCCGGACTCGCGGGACATCCACGTACACTTCGGTCGATGGCGTCTTTGCGGCGGGGGATGTCGCCGATCATGTTTATCGGCAGGCAATTACAGCGGCCGGAATGGGGTGTAAAGCAGCCATCGATGCAGAACGATGGCTCGCGGAGCATCAGATCGCCTGAAGATTCATCCGGAATCGGGAGAAAGAGAGCTCCAATCGGATTCCGGCACTGACACCCGTGTTCATTCATAAGTATCATTCAGATACCCTGTTTTTTGCATATTTTTCTTGACCGAACGTAGTAAAGCGACTATACTTATTCCACGTCTCCGTATGGGAGGCGTGAGGTACGATATACGCCAAAAGGGGGTTGACATGGCGCCTGTCTTTGAAGGACACCTGAGCGCGAAAGGCCGGTCTTTCTGTATCGTTGCAAGCCGATTCAATCGAGTTTACACACAACAGCTGCTGGATGGCGCAATCGATTGCCTCCTGCGCCACGGTGCCGAGGAAGCTTCCATCGATACATTCTGGGTCCCCGGAACCTTTGAAATTCCCGTAACCGCTCGAAAACTTGCACTTAAGAAAACATATGATGCGATCATCTGCCTGGGAGCCCTGATCCGGGGAGAGACCGATCACTATGATCACCTGGCCACCCAGGTGAACCGTGGTATTGCAGAAATTTCCATGATTTCTGAAACTCCGGTTGCAAATGGAATCCTTACCTGTGACTCCATGGAACAGGCCGCAGCGCGTGCCTCGTCCAAAATGGGGAACAAGGGGTGGGATGCCGCTCAATCCGCAGTTGAGATGGCCGACCTCTTTTCCAGGATGCATGGGTAATCGACGAAAAGCCCGGGAACTTGCGATGCAGCTTCTCTTCGAGTTCGATTTTTCCGATTCTCCGATCGAAGAGGTCATGAGAAGATCGGAAATTTACTCGGACAGTCCGGAATTGATCCAAGAGTTTGCGAGATCCCTGGTCCTTGGGACCCTTTCTCACATGGAAACCATCGATGCCATGATCGTGGACCAGAACCGATCGTGGCAGATCCACAGGCTTCATGGCGTCGATCGTAACATTCTCAGAATTGCAATTTATGAGCTTATTAAAGAATCCGACGTTCCAGCTGCTGTTATTCTGGATGAAGCTGTCGAGATTGCCAAAAAATTTGGAAGCGAAGAGTCACCTAAATTTATCAATGGCGTGCTGGACGGAATTCGGAAGAAGCACTTTTCGGGAAAAGCAGTACACTCATGATTTCCCCCGTTCTCCTGCTCCTGCTCTCCACGATCCATGCAAGTTACCACGTGGAAGGTCTGGCCGAATCGCCAAAATTCTCGCAGGTAGCCGTAAATCAGAACATCGAGCTCTTTTCTTCGGAGGGCAGTTGGATTGTAAGCATCAAAGTACGGCCCCCGGTCCGCACAGCCACAACGGAGAGAGTTCAGTCCCTGCTTCGTTCCATGAAGCCCGATCCTGATGCGACCTGCGTGGAACGGTCCAGGGACCTTTGCAATCTGATTCGCGACATGGGAGTAGCCTGCCGGGAGGTTAGCGGAATTCTCTTCGAGTCCCGGATGCCGGGAGAGATGGCACGCTACTACCAGCCTGGAATGGGCGGGCTTCCCCATCGCTGGATTCAGTATTTCGATACGGAGCAGGGATGGATTGCATTTGATCCGGTGCAGCGGGATGGAAGAATTTCCTCCCGTCATATTCCCATTCCTTCTCAGGATTTATGGCCGAATGGCCGAATCAGGGAGATGTCATGGGATTGATCGGACGATTGGAAGACCTTCCGGTCTCGGACATCATTCAGATCGTATATTTGAGTCGAAGAACAGGCGTTCTGGAAATCAAAAAGCGGAATAACATCTTCCGCATTTACTTCATCAAGGGCGGTCTTGTCTTTGCGGAAAAAAACGTTCATCTCGGGATTGATGAGCTTCTGCTCTCTACAAACAAGGAAATCGATCCCGCCTTCATCCAGCAGGCCCAGGCCGTTCATGCCGCCATGCCTGAACGAAGCATGGGTGATATTCTCCTGGAAATGAACGTATGTTCGCCCGCCGATCTGGCGAAGACCATCTACGCCCAGATCCAGGAGCTGGCATACGAAATCCTTCAGGATGAGGAGGGGGAATTCTCCTTTGATTTGAGAGATCGACTGACCAGCACCGATATCGGATATTCTCCAGATAAACTTTTTAAGCAGTCGGGGATTCCTCCGGACAAGATCCTTACAAGATCCGGTGAGATTGGCATCATCAAGGAAATTCGGGACACCCTCGTCCGGGGAAAGGAGGCTTTCAAGGCAGGAGCCCAGGTGGCTCCGGTCACCATGACCGAACATCCTGAGGAAGAAGGTCCCGCAGTTGAAACCGTTCCTGCGCCCGAGCCTCCTGTAGAGATCGAAGCGGCCGTGGAAGAATTGCCTCCCCGGCAACCTGCCCATACGATCCTCGTCGAACGGGAAACTGCCCTGATCCCGACGGATATCGATATCCACTTCCGGCCCAAGGACGAAAGCCCGAAGCTCTTTGGTAAGTTTTCTCTTCTCTCCAAGGAAGGCGAGCAGGTTACCGACCTTGGATACAACCTCTGCATTCTTGAAGGTGATCCCCTGCTGCGCGTCACGTTGAAGCGTATTTTTTCCAAGGGTGGATTCAAGGTTTACCATTACAACCAGACCCAGACCTATCTATCGAAAGTCCGGGAACTTCTGGAGGCTGGCGAACCCTCGGTCTTGGTCCTCGGCATCTCCAACACTTTACAGGCCAGGGAAATCGAAAGCGCCCTCCGGGATATTCAGGGGATGCAGGATTCTCAGCCTCCTACCGTTGTCATACATCCCGGGCTCGATCCGCGTCAACACCACACTTCCTACCTGTCCGGTGCAGACCTGGTTATGGTTCGTCCCGATTTGACAACCATGTCCGTCAAGGCTTCGGAAGAGGTCCTGAACACATTCGTTGAAGATGTTCTTATCGCGGTTCAGCGATATATCCAGAGATTACCCGAATTTACGGAACGGCAAAAATTCCACGATATTGCAGCCAAGGAGCGGTTGAACCGTTCTCTTACCCTTTTGAAAAATCTGATCTTCGAGCTGGCCAATCCGGAGGACAAGACCCAGGTGGGACTTATGACTCTTCGAATGGCGGCTGAATATTTGGAACGGGCGGTGATTCTCCTGGTGAAGGATGAACACTTTGTGGGGATCGGCGGCTTTGGCCTCACGGGAGATGACGTACCCATGAACCTCAGAGTTCGCAACACCGTCATTCCTGAAAAGGAGGAAAGCATCTTCAGTCAGGTGTCTTCCACCTTGAAACCCCATCGCGGGAAGTTACGGCGCACAAAATGGAATGAATATTTTCTTAACCAGCTGGGAAAGATTTTCCCCAACGAAGTCGTCCTTATTCCCGTTGTGGCCCGAGGTAAGTTGATCGGGGTTCTTTATGGGGATAATGCGGAGTTTAAACGTCCTATTGGGAATACCGACGGTCTGGAAATTTTTCTCAGCCAGGCCGGGTATGCATTTGAGGATGTTATCCACTCCATCCGCTGGAAGGGGGTCTCATGAAACGGGTCATGGTTGTTGAAGATTCGGACAGTATGCGGGCCTATATTGTGGGAGCGCTGGAAGGAATCATGGTGGACGTTGTCGAAGCCTCCACGGGATTTGAAGCGCTGAAACAGATCCCTCACAATCCGGTCGATCTGGTTGTGACCGATATTAATATGCCCGATATTAATGGTCTGGAGCTGATTCACTTCCTGAAACAGCACCCTCACACTCGAAACATTCCCATCATTGTTATTTCCACGGAACGCAGCCAGGAAGACCAGGAACGCGCCATGGAGATGGGTGCCGTGGATTACCTTGTAAAACCGTTCAATATTGAGACATTTCGAGCTAAGGTCAACCAGCTCCTGGAAGGGACGGAGAATGACCAGAACGGATGAACGCTCAATCCGAGAGTTTCTCTCGGAAGCGGAGGAGCTGGTCGAACAGCTCACCCTGGACCTTAAGGCCTTTGAAGAATCGGGAGACCGCCCCCATCCGCAGCTGGTAAATAAGATCTTCCGCAGTATGCATAGTCTGAAGGGACTATCGGGCATGATGGGGTTTACACAGATGTCCGAAGTTGCCCACGCCCTGGAAGATCTTCTGGACCGACTCCGCATGGGGAAAGTAAAGGGCGGGAAATCCCTGGTGGATATTCTTTACGACGGTCTGACCGTTCTGAACCAGATGTCCGTACAGATTGCGGAAAAGGGTGATGAAAAGGTCAACACGCAGGAGCTTCTCAGGCATATTTCCGCGTATGTCTCACAGAAACCCGAGGAAAGTTCCCTCGACATCCTTTCGTCTCTGGACCTGGACGAACAGACCCGGAAATCACTGACCGAGTACGAAGAACACCGGCTCAAGGAAAACCTGGTCCATAACAGGGTGATTCACAGTATCGAGGTTCACTTTTCCTTCGAGATCTTTGACGTTGAATTGAAACAGCTCTCCGAGAAACTGAATGCCGCGGGAGAAGTTATCTCCACCCTGCCTTCCATTTCAGACAAGCCGGATGAAATCCGGTTCAGGCTGATTTTCGCTTCCGAGCACAATTTGCAGGAAGTTCAGGAACTTGTGGGTGAGCGATTCAAAGTCTCCAACCTTGTAAAGTCGGAAGAACAGACCCCGACAAAGGCATCGGAAACACCTGCGGAGGAATCGATCCGCAGCGTTTCCCGTACCGTCCGGGTCAACATCGATCGCCTGGACACGGTCATGAACATCGTGGGTGAGCTGATCCTGGAGAGAAATAATCTGGACACTTTTGCAAAGGTTTTATCGGACCACCATATTCCGACCTCTACTTATCAGGAACTCGAAAAGATACAGCGGTCGCTGTCCCGAAAACTATCCGATCTCCAGAAGTCGGTCATTGATATCCGGATGGTTCCCATCTCTCAGATTTTGACCAAGCTGAATCGCGTCATACGTCAGCTGGCACTCGATTTCGGCAAGGAAATCGAACTCCATGTAAAGGGTGAGGAGACTGAGCTTGACAAGGTCGTGATCGAAGAAATTACCGATCCCTTGCTGCATATCATCCGCAACTGTCTGGATCATGGTATTGAACCGCCATCCGAACGTCAGAAAAAGGGAAAACCCACCAAGGGAACGATTAATTTTGAAGCCACCCAGAAGGGAAATTCCGTTCTGATCCGAATCAGTGATGACGGCAAAGGGATCGACCTGGAGAAGATTTCCAGGATTGCCAAGAGAAAGAACCTTCTGACCGAGGAGGAAATCACGGAGGAGCGCCTTCTTAACCTGATTTTCAGTGCCGGTTTTTCTTCCGCTGAAAAAGTCAGCCAGGTGTCCGGCAGAGGGGTTGGCCTTGACGTCGTGAAACAGAACATATCTCAACTCAAAGGTAACATCAGGGTTCTAACTGAGAAGGACAAAGGGACCACTTTTGAGATTGTTCTTCCCATCACGCTGGCCATTATCCAGGCACTCATCGTCGTTGCTGGAGACCAGACCTTTGCCATTCCTCTCACAGTCGTGACCGAAGCCCTGCGTATTAACGAGTCCGATATTGAATCCATTGAGCAGAGAGAAGTTTATTATCTCAGGGATTTCACGTTACCACTCCTGCGTCTTTCCCAGATTTTCGACATCGACCAGGCTTCTACCCGGACGCAGAGCCATAACCATCTTTTCGTTGTGGTCGCACAGGTGGGGGAACAGCGCGTGGGTATCGTCGTGGATCGGCTTGTCCGCCAGCAGGAAATTGTCATAAAAAATATCGGATCGCGATTGAAGGGTATCCCGGGCATTGCAGGCGCTGCCGAGCTGGGAACGGGAAACCTGGTTCTTGTGATTGACGTCAGTTCCATCATGGAAAAGGCTCTTGAATTTCATGGAAAACTGACGGGGGCCTGATATGTATAAGTCATTCTTCGGCCTGAATGAAAAACCTTTTGGAAACACTCCGGATCCCAGCTTTCTCTATCCCGGGAAACAGTATGGTGAAGCTCTTGCCCGCCTCGCGTATGCGGTAGAGGAGAAGGAACTGGCCATCCTGACCGGCGTGATTGGATCAGGAAAGACGACTCTTTCCCGTGCTCTTATGGATGAATTCGACGAATTCACAAAGTTTCATCTCATGATTAATCCCCGCCTTTCTCCCACGCAATTTCTCAGAAATGTCGCAAGGTCCATGGGACTCGAACCCCGATATTTCAAGAATGATTTGCTTGAGCAGATCCATGAACAGCTGTATACCTATCACCAGGAAGGTATCAACTACGTTCTCGTTGTCGACGAAGCTCAGCTGATCCCGAGGAAGGCGACCTTTGATGAAATCCGGCTTCTTACAAATTTCCAGCTGGATGACACCAACCTGATCACGATACTCCTGATCGGGCAACCTGAATTGAGCCGCAGGCTCGCTCACCGTAGTTATGAGGCGTTGCGCCAACGGATCGCGATTCAATTCAATCTGAAACCTCTATCGGCCGAGGATACCCGTGAGTATATTGCCCATCGGCTATCCGTCGCCGGATGTTTGGAAAATCCTTTTTCAGACGATGCCGTTGAAATCATTCATTCCCATTCGAGGGGAATTCCCAGGCTGATTAACACACTGTGCACGAACTGCCTTCTCGCCGCCTTTGGATCCGACCAGACCGTCATTACACCGGATATTGCCAGGGAAGCTGCAGCAGAACTCCATGGAGGGACACCCGATGATTGATCTGGCCAACATTCGAAAGAGGAGCCGAAAGAAAAAGCAGGAAGAGGAGCCCGGTAAACCTGCCCTGGATGCCCCTGCTGAGGAAAAGGAGAAGAAGACAAAGGTAGCTATACCCGGAAGGAAAAGATCCGTAAAACCCAAACCTTCCCAGCCCAGAACCACCGAACCCGGGGTCGAGAAACCCGAACCGGAAACGGAACCGGAGGTCATCGAAGAAACCCATTCCCCATCGGAGGAATTTTTCTCTTCCAGTACTGCGGAAGATCTGAAGGAGTTTCAGGAAATGATCCCGGAGGAATCCTCCGACGAGATTGCGTACTGTCTGGCCTTCATGATCCGCAGGGAACATTGTGCCCTTCCCATTGAAGCCATTCTGGAAATCATTCCCGTTCTCATGATCACGCCTGTTCCCAATGCTCCCACCCACGTCATGGGTATCATCAGCCTTCGAGGTACAGTCGTTCCTGTAATCGATCTGGGCATGATTCTGGGTCACAAAGCTACAAAGGTTACCGTTGACAGCAAGATCATCGTCCTTCGAAAAGAGGAAGAATATATCGGATTCATCGTGGACCGTGTCTCCAGAACCCTTCCCATCCGCCTGGACACCCTTGAGAAACCTCCAGTGAGCGGAGAAAAAGCAGGTCTCCTCCGAGGTCTCTATAAGCATGAAAAGCACATTATAATGGTCATGGACGAGGAAAAACTGCTTTGATTTTACTTAAATGCCCCAAATGCCTCCATCACTGGAAGATGGAACGAGACCTGTTAAAGCGAGAGGTTCTCGTCAGCTGCCCCCATTGCAGTGCGCGCTGGAAAATTACACCAAAGGCTCCCAAAGCCCATAAAGCCGTTCTTGCCGATGCGAAACGTCCCTTTCGGGAAAATCTGGCGAGAACACTGACATCCATGGGATTTGAGATCACCCTTGTGGAAGATGGAGAGAAGCTCATCGAGACACTGCGTTCGAAACCTGACCTTGTGATCGCTAACGTCTTCCTCCCGGGAAAGCTGGGCGTGGAAGCCTGTGAATGGATGAAGGCTCAACCGGATCTTCACTACATTCCCTTCATTCTTATTGGTTCTCTCTTCAGGGTTGAGCGGTACAGACGGCCCGCCAACAGCCTTTATGGCGCAGATGATTACATCGAGGAGGGAATCCCAAATGATGAATTCCGGGGCATCGTACATCGGCTGACCGGCTTTGGCGTATCGGGGCATGGCGCCGTTCAATCCCCACTGGAAGAACATTTACGACGAAAAGTAAGAATTCATCTTGACACGATGACGGGAGGAGATAGAATTCAGGGCCCCATGGGTCCAAGGATCAAGGAACTCGTTTCAGCAATAATCAAGGACTCCCCGAATACTGACCCTGCTCTTGTCGAGAAGATCGCCGGAGAATATCTAACCGGCATGGAAGGTGATCATGACCGAGATCAATAACCTGATCCAATCCAAGGAATCCGACGACCGCCTGAAAGCGGTTACCCTGCTGAAGGACGTTCCACTGCAGGAATCGAAGGGCGCCCTGGCTACTCTTCTGGGGGATCCAGACTGGAGAATTCGAAAGGCGACAGCAGAGGCAATCTTAGGGTACGACGATGACGAAGTGATCGAGATTCTCATTCAATCCCTCTATGATGAAGCCAATGCCGGAAAACGAAACATTGCCATGGAAACCCTTCACAGACTGGGATCCAGAGCCTTAAATCCTATCCTCCTTGAGCTGAACAAAACAAAGGAATATGACGTCAGACTTTCCCTTGTAACCCTCCTGGGAGACATCAAGAGCGACCAGGCCTATGATCATCTCATCTATATTCTTCAGACAGAAAAAGATATCAACATTCTTTCCGCCGCAGTAAGCTCCCTTGGACATTACCGGAAATTTGACAGCATCCCTCACTTTCTTCGATGTCTGCGAAAGGACAATCCCTGGCTGCAGTTTCACTGCATTGAGGCTTTGGGCCAGATTGGAGCACCGGAAGCACTTCAGTCGATCATTCCCTACTATGAGAAACCCGGCCTTCAGAAATCGGTCCTCGATGCACTGGGGCAGATTGCCCATATCTCGTCCGTACCGTTCCTGATCAAGATTATTCGCACGGAACGGCCTCTGAATCTGTCCGCCGTCCGTGCTCTTATGCAGATCTACCATGCTCCCCTTCCTGTTATTCTCAAACGGTCCTATGTCCAGTTCATTATTAAGAAGGTCAGGGAAAACTTTCCTTCAGAGGTAGTGAACGATCTTCTTGTTGTCGTAAAATCGACCCCCAAAGAGGATGTTCGCCGCGATCTTCTGAAACTCATCGGATGGAGTCAGTGCGTCGAAGGGCTCCCCCTTCTTTCCGAGTTCAGCCGCCAGCCTGACTATGCCGACACTGTCACTCAGGCTCTGATCGACTTTGGGCCCAAAGCCTGGGAGGTTGTTTCTTCCATGCTCGATCCCCTGGAAGACGAGGAACTTATCGTCGCAGCCCTGCACATCGTAGAAACATGGAAAGACGACCGGGCTCTGGGACATATTCTCCGTCTGCTTGATCATGAATCGGACCGGATCGTCCAACAGGCCCTGGAAGTCTTAAGTATTTGGAAACGTAGTGATTACATTCCCTACCTCCTTTCAACCCTCAGCCACGAATCCCAGGGAGTCCAGGGTGCGGCGGTTCGCGTTGTCGTTTCCATGGGTCAGGCCAATGCAACCACCAAGGATTCGATTCTGTCCTACGTGAAAAACCTGCTGAACAGCGATGATATCAATTTGCGGATTCATGCACTCAATATCTATGTTCAGCTGGAAGGAAAGGGGTTCCAGGATTTCCTTCTGACGGCTGTCGGACATGAAAATGCGGTAATTCGTCAGAATGCGGTTCAGCTCATGAAACGGTACGATGACCCGAGGTTCCGACAGATTACCCTGGCCTGTCTTGCGGATGAGAATCCTCTGGTCCGTCTCGAAGCCATCGAAACACTGGGAGAAAATCTCGAAGAAAAGGCATTCCCGGCTCTGCTTTCAGCCCTGGAGGATCCGGACATCTGGATTCGATCTACCGCAGCGAAAGTAATTGGACGGTTTGAAAATCCAAAATCACTGAATCCACTGATCCGCCACCTTGCCACCGATCCTCCTCCTGTCAAGGTTGCCGTTCTGGATGCACTGGGCCACATTCGTGATTCCAGATCCATCACGGCCATAACGCAGCAGCTCGGGAATCCGGACCAGGAGGTTCAACGCGCCGCTCTTCTTGCTCTGGGCAACATCAATTCACCTGAATCCAAGACCACTCTTAAAAAGTACTTGAAAAACGATGACTGGAGATTGCGGGCTACAGCCGTTCAGGCACTGAGTGCCACCATGGATGAAGCCTTTCTCACGGAACTCCACTCCATCCTGCGCGGGGATGAAGATAACTTTGTCAAGGAGGCGGCCCTTCAGGGAATTGGAGGATTTCACAAAAAAGAATCCTTTCCTCACCTTTTCTGGGCGATGAATCAGGTAGAGCTTGTGGATGAGGCATGCAGAATTCTTATCCAGTACGGGAAGATCTATCTGGATCAGCTTCAACAGGCCTGGCAGAATTGTGACAAGAGGCAGGAAGAGATCATTTCTATCATCCTGGAAAACATTCGGACTACAGGCGATGGCGCTAAGCAATAACCAGCAGATTCTGACCGACGACCTCTTCCGGCTCTTTCGCGATTATATTCACGAAAAGTGCGGAATCTTTTTTAAGGAGAACAATAAGTATCTCCTTGAGCGTCGCCTGGAATCCCGCATGAAGGAATTGAATTTTTCGACTCTCAACCAGTACTACTACTATTTGATGTACGATCCGCGATCTCTTCAGGAGCAGGATAGTCTTTTCGATGCAATTACAACCAATGAGACCTATTTTTTTCGGGAAGAGCGGCAGCTGAAAGCCTTTCTCCATGAGATCGTTCCAGAAACCCTGGCGCAAAAGAAATCCATTCGTATATGGAGCGCCGGTTGTTCCTCCGGAGAGGAACCCTATACCATTGCCATCCTTCTCCATGAGGCAGGGTTTTACGACAGGGCAAAAATTGACATCTATGGATCCGATATTTCCCAGGAGGCTCTGAAAAAAGCAAGAAAGGGCATCTACCGGGAGATCAGCTTTCGAAACACTCAGCCTCAGTACAGGGATCGTTACTTTGTTCCGCAGGAAAACGGAACGTACCGCATCTGTGACATGATCAAGGAGAAGGTCAGTTTTGGACGCCTGAACCTCATGGATACCACGCGTGTCAGTCTGCTCGGCTACCTGGATGTAATTTTCTGCCGAAATGTTATTATTTACTTTGATGAAGTCGCGAAGCGGAAAGTCATTGAAATGATGCACGATCGGCTGACCCCGTCGGGCTACCTTCTTCTGGGCCATTCCGAATCCCTGATTTCCATTACAACAAAGTTCAAGTTGAAGCATTTACGATATGATCTGGTGTACCAGAAATGATCCGCGTTCTGGTTGTTGATGACTCCGCGTATAACCGCATGGCCCTCACGCGGATGCTTTCTCAGCATCCGGAAATCGAGGTCATCGACACTGCCAGAAACGGCGAAGATGCCCTGAAAAAGATACACAACGCCAAACCCGATGTCATCACGCTCGACCTGGAAATGCCGGTCATGGATGGTTTCTCCGTCCTTCGCTGGCTTCAGCAGAACCAGCCGACTCCCGTCATCGTGGTCTCTGCACGTGCCTCCGATGCCAACGTTTTTAAAGCTCTGGAACTGGGTGCAGTGGACTTTATCGCCAAACCGACAGGAAAGGCATCGCCTACGCTCCAGGTCATCGCTACAGATCTTATCGCCAAGGTCAAAGCCGCATCCCGGGCCGAACTCAAGAACGCGCCTCCCCCCCGAACTCCCCAACCTGTATCGGAAGAAAAGGCTGAACGGAAAGCTGGGGATTATGACTGCATGGTCATTGGAGCTTCCACAGGGGGACCCGCGGCCATTCAATCCATTATTTCAGCTCTTCCTCAGCTTTCCATACCCATCGTGGTTGCTCAGCATATGCCTCCCATCTTTACCCAGCTCTTTGCGGAACGAATGGATCGGATTGCCAAGATGACCGTCGTGGAAGCCAAGGATGGTCAGGTGGCAGAACCCGGTGTTGTCTATATCTCTCCCGGAGGGTCCCACATCTCTATTGCGCGGAGAGGTTCGGACTTTCACCTGCACATTCTCCCCCGAATGATCGATGATTTATATGCACCTTCCGTGGATGTTCTTTTTCGATCCGCCGCCAAAGCCTGCGGAGGCCGGATTCTGGCCGTCCTTCTCACGGGAATGGGATCCGACGGTGCGCAGGGATTGAAAATCATCCTTGATCAGGGCGGAACCACCCTGGTTGAATCCGAGCAGTCCGCAGTAGTCTTCGGGATGCCCGGCGAAGCCGTCCGCCTGGGTGCCGCCCAGCGCATTCTTCCTCTCTGGGAAATCCCCGGGGAGATCATCAAGATTCTCTAAATATTTCTGCGATCAAGCTGGAATAGGACCTTTTCACGTTCTGTTTTCATAGGGATGTTGTCCCTTTGGACAAATTTTTAATTGGGAGTTGCACCATGAAAACGAACGTAGGCGGAATCGATCGCGCTGTGCGCATTCTTATCGGAGTAACCATACTGACTCTCGGGTTTGTTCTGAAAACCTGGCTTGGACTTATCGGGCTCGTTCCACTGATGACCGGTCTCATTTCCTGGTGTCCGGCCTATATGCCCCTGGGACTATCTACCCGTTCAAAGAAACGATCTAATCCTAACGGATGGTAAGGCAAACCTACCGGTCTGATGACGACTGTCTGAGAAGCCGTAAGGGATCCTTCACCTGCAGGGGAAGAGTACATGCGTTTTCCTCTCCCTGATGCAGCGAAAGATCGGTAAACCCCAGAGATGTAAACTCATCCCTGTAAACCAGTGCCAGTGCCTCGGTCATGGGCGCGGATGGGGGAAAAACGATCCCGATATGGGTATTCATCCTTCCGTGAACATAGACATCGGCTTCAACGTTGCGTTCACTGAAACGGTCGCGAAGCTTTGTGACAAAGTCCTGTCTCCTGATGCTTTCAGAACTGTTTTCATCATCGAAAAGACGACTGCATTCTTCACGATTTTCCCTCCATTCCGCAACCAGGATAGCGGAGCCATCGGAGATTTCCACGCATCCGGATCCTGCTAATCCTTCTCCCTTTGTACCGATCCACCAGCGTACAGCATCCGACTGTACGGAGGGATCGAACGAAGCCAGGATTTCACAGGGAGCTCCTCTTATTTGTCTACCCACCGACCTGACCGGAAACTCAGCCTTGAACTTTCCCTGGTATACCGGCACCTGGTAGATCCTCTTCGAAGCCTTGTATTTCGCAGGAAACCGCGAAAGGTTGGTCGACAGCGTAACCATGGCTCCGTCAGGAAGATCGGTGACACCTTCCACCCGGAGAAAGTCCATGTCGTTTTGGACAGACGTAATGCCAAGGTGACCAAAGGTCAGAGGAGTGAGATAATCCCCGATCCTTCCAGAACGGAGAAATTCCGTTGGAAGGTTGAACCGGCTCGTATGGACATCGAAGAATCCCCTGACGCCCTGCGCCGTCGAAACCACGACCCGAACCGGGTACCGTTCGTCCCATCCCGGAATTACGTCAACAACCCTGACCGGTGTATCTTTCCCGATGAAGAAAGAGAAAGGTTCGCCCGTTTCCGGATTGAGTACTTGGAGATCATTTACATTCAGGATAAAGAGGTTGCCGATCCACCGCGATCGAGCTTCTTCGACATCAAGAATTCTCGCGACTCCGGGAAGATGAATGGCAGCTCGATCCATCATGACCGGTGATCCGAGATTCAATGGAGGATAGATGAAGGATGAGAAATACTCACCCGTATCTTCCATCCGGATAATAAAGAGAAATCGGGTTCCGAGATCTCTGGCTTCTTCAACAAAACCGATTCGACCGGCAAGAGTCGAATATTCAACCGACGGAGAACCTTCTGGCAGCCCCTGTTTACCTAGACCGAAACCTGAGAATCCATCCCATCTTCTCTTTCCATAGGGTGCGTCATGGAGAAAAATAATCCTCTCTCCTTGAAGGTCCGCATGCGTTACAGGCGAATAGGCGTCGATGGGTTCAGCAGATTGAAGCAAGGTTGAAAAGAGGAACTGAAGACCCAGCCAGACAGCCAGCATAAATATTGATATGACCCGAATGGATAGTCGCAACATTCCTCCCTCCTGCCATTTGTTACAACCCCGATGTTGCGTCATTCTATTTCCAAAGAGATGCAACGCCAGGTCGGGACTATCCTTCCTGACATTTGGATCAGGAGGAAGACGCTCTGGTTTGAATCGTCAGACCATCAAGAAATTCCTTCATCACAGCTTCATATTCCCGGAAAAGATTCTTTCCCGTAAAGGTCAGAACCTGAAGAGAACCTTCGGGACCCGTCCAGTAGTACCCATAGTAAACAAAGGGAATTCCCTGAATGACGCCGGAGAATTGCATGGCGAGAATTTCAACGCCGTTGACCACTCGCTTTTCATCCAGCATAACCGTAACATCCTCTCCTACGGAGCGTGCGTTTTCCAGTGCGACTTCCTTCAGCGTTTCCAGGGGGATTTCAAGCCTTTCCGCGATGACCATGGCGTACACATCCCCCTCTTTTTGCTCAAAAAAGAACTCAGACGGTGGATCAGGTTTGGGCTCCAGTTTCCAGGAAGCCTTTTCATAAGCGATTTTATAGAAACCATGACGCCCCGTGACCTCACTGTCCGCCCCGGGCGGGACACTGGAGGTTGAAAGGGAAACACCTTTTGTCTCCGGTTGGAACACCCAGGTTCCGTCTGATTTCAAAAGAACCTTTCGGCCGTCCTCGGTTGTAGCATGAATGGTCTTCTGGGCATAGATACCCGTGGAGAAAATAGCCATCAATATCATACAAAGAAAGCACTTCTTCATTGGTTCCTCCCGGTGTTGTTTGATTCTGATTGTACCATTCATTTGAACGTAATGAGCAAAAATAAAAACCCCCGTCAGTTTCCTGACGGGGGCAACGTTTACTTCCCGGCGGCGTCCTACTTTCCCATGCAGTCACCCGCACAGTAGCATCGGCCCTGGAGGGCTTAACTGCCGTGTTCGAGATGGGAACGGGTGTGGCCCCTCCGGTAAAACCACCGAGAAAATATATATTGAATTGGGCCCGTTGAGCAAGTCCTGGATACATAGATAAATATGGCTAAGTCTTTCGGTCGATTAGTACGGGTAAGCTTCTTTACATCAAGATCATTGTTTACCGAAGCAAACGCCGATCGATCCGTAAAGGTCCAAAGGACCAGCCGTTACCGACTTTACACATCCCGCCTATCAACCTGGTGATCTACCAGGGACCTTATTCTGGCCGAAGCCAGAGGGATACCTAATCTTGGGGGGGGCTTCCCGCTTAGATGCCTTCAGCGGTTATCCTTTCCGGACACAGCTACCCAGCGCTGCACCTGGCGGCACAACTGGTACACTGGAGGTCCGTCCATCCCGGTCCTCTCGTACTAGGGACAGCTCCCCTCAAGTATCCTACGCCCGCAGCAGATAGGGACCGAACTGTCTCGCGACGTTCTAAACCCAGCTCACGTACCGCTTTAATCGGCGAACAGCCGAACCCTTGGGACCTACTTCAGCCCCAGGATGCGATGAGCCGACATCGAGGTGCCAAACCTGGTCGTCGATATGGGCTCTCGGACCAGATCAGCCTGTTATCCCCGGAGTACCTTTTATCCTTTGAGCGACGACCCTTCCATCCGGAATCGCCGGATCACTAAGCCCGTCTTTCGACTCTGCTCGACCCGTCGGTCTCGCAGTCAAGCTCCCTTCTGCCTTTACACTCGGCGCCTGGTTTCCAATCAGGCTGAGGGAACCTTTGGGAGCCTCCGTTACATTTTTGGAGGCGACCGCCCCAGTCAAACTACCCGCCTGACAGTGTTCCCGACCCTGATTCAAGGGCCCGGGTTAGAATTTCAGTACGATAAGGGTGGTATCTCACCGGTGACTCCACCCTGACTGACGTCAGAGCTTCATAGTCTCCCACCTATCCTGCACATACCGCACCAAAATACAGTGCCAGGGTATAGTTAAGGTTCACGGGGTCTTTCCGTCTAGCTGCGGGTACCCGGTGTCTTCACCGGGACCTCAGTTTCGCTGAGCCCCTCGCCGAGACAGCGCCCAGATCGTTACGCCATTCGTGCAGGTCGGAACTTACCCGACAAGGAATTTCGCTACCTTAGGACCGTTCTCATTGTTACTCCGCTAAAGGAGGCCAGGTCGTTTCCGCCTGGCTCTACATGTCGCCATGTAGTTCGGACTGTATCATCTGCTACTCGACGGTATTTTCGAGTGCAGTCCGGCGTTCAGTCTCTGAGGATTCATTTGATGAAAATGCCCGTAAAATTTCCTTTTCAGAAAATTTACGCTTTCCACCGTCGTTCATATCGCGACGAATCGAGAGAAGTTTCTTCATCCCGTCAAGAATCACATGCTCCTGATTATCAATAAGTTGAACAATATTGATAAATTTCGAAAAATCTCGTTTCTTTTTCGCACTTAAGAATCTGAAGTGCTTAAAGAAAGGTATGACATTCTGCTTGATGGCGTTCAGGTTATTTACTTCAAAGTAAACAACTCCATCCCGCCTCTCGCGCAATGTACCGCACTGAAGATATCTCTTGTAAAGGGATAGAATAACTCTATCTTTATGGGAGATATGAAAACAGGCCGAGACCTTCCAGGGCATACGATTGTCTTTCCGTTTCCTGAAAGAGATGTTGAAGCTTCCCTCACCATCCGCGAAACCGGCAAGATAATAGCCGATGTGCGGTGGAATGTTTTTCGGAATTAGCATTTTCCCTCCTGTCTTTCCTGCTGATTGTCCGCACTTCTCACATTGTCACTGTCCCTTTGAACGCGCAAAGCGTTTCATGGGACGAGTAGTGGAAGATTCTCGGAGTTTCCAGCATTTAGCCAGATTTATTTACGTAACTACAACGGTCAACCTATAGTTACGGCCGCCGTTTACCGGGGCTTCGGTTCAAAGCTTCTCCCGAAGGATAACCTTTTCCCTTAACCTTCCGGCACCGGGCAGGCGTCAGACCCTATACGTCGTTTTCGACTTAGCAGAGCCCTATGTTTTTATTAAACAGTCGCCTGGGCCACTTCTCTGCGACCCTCCTGAGCTTTAGAGGGCAAGCCTCCTAACCCTGAAGGGTGCACCTTCTCCCGAAGTTACGGTGCTATTTTGCCGAGTTCCTTAGCGAGGGATCACTCACGCGCCTGTGGATACTCTCCTCACCCACCTGTGTCGGTTTACGGTACGGTCACACTTAAGCTGAAGCTTAGAGGTTTTTCTAGGCAGCATGGAATTAGCGACTTTGCGGGCAAAAGCCCTCGTACTCACGCCTCAGGGTTGAATGAGAGAACGGATTTGCCTATTCTCTCCCCCTACACGTTTGACCCGGGACGTCCAACACCCGGTACGCCTATCCTTCTGCGTTACCCCATCGCACTTAAGAGTGGTGCAGGAATATTAACCTGCTTCCCATCAGCTACGCCTTTCGGCCTCGCCTAAGGGACCGACTAACCCTGGGAAGACGAACTTTACCCAGGAAACCTTGGGTTTTCGGCGACACGGATTCTCACCGTGTTTATCGTTACTCGTGCCGGCAGAGTCACTTCTCTAAAGTCCACCAGATTTCACAATCTGACTTCGACCCTTAGAGAACGCTCCCCTACCACCATTAAGAACCGAGGTTCCTAATGATTCGCAGCTTCGGTATGTGACTTAAGCCCCGTTACATTTTCGGCGCAGAGGCGCTTGACCAGTGAGCTATTACGCTTTCTTTAAAGGATGGCTGCTTCTAAGCCAACCTCC
>DAOSWS010000041.1 GCA_035593605.1 Thermoanaerobaculia bacterium
TCAGGGGAATTCCAATACAGACAAAGATGAGCGGGATGCAGATGATGGCAGCAATGCTGACCGTGATCTGGAAGTTCAGCGATTCCTTGGCCTGGTCACTCACAAAGGGAAACTCATCCCTCTTGATCAGAAAGATGATCAGGGGAGCGAGAATGTTTCCAAAGGGAATAATGATGCCGCAGAGCGTGAGAATGTGGGCGAGCATGGCCCAGGTCCGGGCTTCGCTCGGGGGACCATCTCCGCCGGCTGTGGGAACGGGAGGAGGGGTAGGCTCCGCCGCTTCAGTTTCCGGGGCTTCCGGGGTTACCTGCTCATCCTGATTGGTGGGTTCATCGGTCATAAGATCCTCCCTTTCAAACAAATCTATCGATATAGTACAGGTTTCAGGGATGTCGTGTCAACAAGAGCCCGGATCATTTCCGGATAGAAGGGCCTGCGCCTCGGATTCGCGTCTTGCCAGCTCGGGATGATCGATCGTGACATACCAGCGAAAATCGGGTTGGAGATCGGAAAGCAGATCGAAGTCTCCCTCGAAATCGGGCAGAGGTGGTCTGTCTCCCGAATCGATTCGATACGAAAGGGAAACGGCCCGGTAATCGTCGGCCTCGTATCCCATGTCGGAAAAGGGGTGAGTCGGGTGAAGGGAGCGGTGAAGGTGGGCACGATTCAGAGGAAGTGTCATGACCGTATGTTCCTCCGGAGGAGGTTCTGCTTCCCGGGGATCGATGGGGCCCGCAAGGATCATCCGTTTCCATCGCCGATCAAAGGTCACGGAAAATGTTCCTCCGGTAAAGGTGTGAAGCCGTGAACAGTAGCGATGCCGGGCCCGGAGATATCGAATGACCAGGCCCAGAGCGATGAACCCGGCAAGGGAAGTCAGAATCATGGGGCCTGGGGGTAGCTCTCCCTTCAGGGGTGAGAAGAGAAATACCGGGACAAGGAGCGGTACGGCCACGGCCAGGACCCAGGTAAGAATCGAAGGGGCGGAGGGTTTTTCCAGGGAAGGGACACGATTCTGGTGAAAGAGGGCCCGTTCCGGGTTCATGCTGACGAGATGTCGTCCTTCGATCCGATAGGGTATGGAATGAATTTCGGTCACGAGCTTCCCATGGAAATGGCTTTCAGGCCGTGCCGGTCCCGAAGGCGATCCACAGTCTCTTCCAGAAGTTCCCGACGGATGTGGACCAGGGAACGCTGCCGCCCCCCGGTAAGGTTGGAAAGGGCAACCCCGACGAGCCGAACCCGGAGCCGCCTCTCATAGAGGCCGGTAAAGAGCTCCTCCACCCGGGTGCGAAGGAGGGGATAGGCATCGGTGGGGACGGGAAGGGTCCCGGAGCGGGTTGCCGTCACAAAGTCCCCGTAGCGAATCTTGACGGTGATGGTCCGGCAGGCCATGCCTTTTTTGCGCATCCGGTAGACAACCTTTTCCGTCAGCCAGAAGAGGCGTGTCAGGAGGGTGCGCATATCCGTGATGTCTTCGGGAAAGGTGTCCTCGGCGGACATTCCCCTGTGTTCGTGGTGAGCGTGCAAGGTCGCCGATCCCTGCCCGGAGGCCCGTTCATGGAGGGAGATGCCGTGGCGTCCCAGGGCGGCGGCGAGGAGGGCCGGAGAGAGACGCTGGATGTCTCCCACCGTTTTCAGGCCCAGTTCTCCAAGGGTTTTCCGTGCCTTCGGGCCGACACCCGGAAGCGTTTCAACGGGGAAGGGGGAGAGAAAGAGCGCTTCCTGTCCCGGCAGAACCGCAAGCTGTCCGTCCGGTTTGGCCAGGGTGGACGCAATCTTGGCCGTGGCCCGCGAAGAGCCGAACCCGATGGAGGCTGTAAGGCCCATGGCCCGGATTTCCCCCCGGATTCGATTTCCCGCGGAGGGAAGGTCCTGTCGGTAGAGACGTTCACAGCCGTCCAGGCTGAAAAAGAATTCGTCAATGGAGGCCTGTTCCACGAGGGGACTGTATTTTTGAAGGACCAGGCCCACGTTCCGGGAGTAATCCAGGCAGGCCTGGCCATCGGGGGGAAGGAAGACGGCCCCGGGGCAGAGACGGCGGGCCGTGGCTGAAGCCATGCCGGAATGGACGCCGAAAGCCCGGGCCTCGTAGGAGGCGGAACAGACCACGCCCCGTCCTTCGGGATCTCCCCCCACAATGACGGGACGGCCACGGAGGGATGGATCACGGATTCGTTCCACGGCCACAAAGAAGGCATCCAGGTCCAGACAGCCCAGCATGGATGCATGATATGCGAAAATTATACGAAAATCAAGAGGGACGTCGGGGACGACGGCGGATGGGTTGTCCCGGTTCGGTTCGTGTGTCGGGCATCGTATCGGTGTATAGCACCCGTTCAAGATGGTCAAGGTCGTGATCCCGCACGATCTTTGCGAAATTCTGGCTGATAATGGAGAAGAACCTGGGGTCATCGAAGGAGAACTCGATGGTGTGCTCGGTGGGAGAGGGGGGCAGTGTGAAGAAGAGGATCAGCCGGTAACATCCCGAAGCGATTTCGTCCGCGAATCCCCGGAAATGAACCCGGGATCGTAACGGGGAACAGGGGCAGGGGGCGGGATCGGGAAGGTCATTGGCCCAGAAGAGCCGTTCCAGCATGGCGAAGGGATCCTGATACTGTGAAGGAAGGAAGGGATAGAGCTCGTCAAAGCGTTCCAGGATCAGGGCCAGGATGGCGGGATCCTGAGCGGCGCTGGCGAAATAGTCACGGTAGACATTTTCATCATGGGGAAACCGGGAGAGCTCCGGGAAGTAGAGGCGGTCACAGGCGGAATGACTGGCCTGAAGGGCCGCACGTTCCCGATTCAGTCCGGCATCGGGTACCTTGAGAATCGAGAAATCCTGGATCTGCTGAAAGAGCCGGCAGGGGTCCGCGGGAGATGCAATCAGCAATGCAGCCAGATACAGATGGATCAATGATTCTCTCCTTCCTTCTCTTCATCAAAGTAGCCCTCTTCGATAAGCGTCCGGACCTTTTCCGTGTATTCAGTCCCCATGATTTCTCCGGGTTTGGGCTCGTAAAACTGAAACTGGAGGTAGTAAGGCAGCTGGATGATGCGGTGCCACTCGTCACTGCAGATCTCGGTGGGCTGGGTCCCGGGAAGAAAGGCCTCCTGAATGACCGAGGGGCAGGAAGAGGAGGCAAGAAGACCGGTCGTGCGATCGATCCGGGCGAAGGCAAGGCCCGGCGGAACCGAAAAGGACTCAACCGGTTCCAGGCCTTCCCGTGCGATGTATTCCATGACGGATTTCCAGACCGGAAGGGCGGCTTCGGCACCGGGCATTCGTTTTCCAAGAGGAATCTTGGTCTCATTCCCCACCCACACTCCGACGGTATAGGAGGGAGAATACCCGACAAACCATGCGTCGGTATAGGCATTGGTCGTTCCTGTCTTGCCGGCAAGGGGAAGAGGGATCGATCGGGCCGCGACCCCGGTTCCCCGCTGAATCACTCCCTCCAGACATGAACTGGTCAGGTAGGCGATCGTGGGGTGAAGGGAAGCGGTCGTTTCGGGTGCGTGCTGTTCCAGGAGGGCGCCATTCCGGGTGATCGAGGTGATCAGGTACGGTTCGACATGGGTCCCCAGATTGGGAAAGACGGTGTAGGCCGCCGTCAGTTCCATCGGAGTTATGTCGGCGGCGCCCAGTGCGGACGAAGCGTAGGGCGGGATGGATGAGGTGATGCCGCAGGCCTTTGCGGTCCGGATGACATTCTCCGGGCCTACAAGTAAAAAGAGCTTGACGGCGCAGACATTGAGAGAGCGCTCCAGTGCGTCCCGCAGTGTGACAATACCGTAGTAACGCTTGTAATAGTTTGTGGGGCTGTAGTCGGGATTACCCGTTTCGGAGATGAGGTAGATCGGACTGTCAAAGATCGTGTCGGCCCAGGACCAACCCTGCTCCAGGGCCGTAGCGTAGACGAAGGGTTTAAACGCGCTTCCCGGCTGACGCATGGCCTGCGTGGCCCGGTTCCATTCTGAAAGGGAAAAATCATACCCTCCCACCATGGCCAGAACCTGGCCGGAGGCATTATCCAGGACGACAACGGCTCCCTGGGTCAGGGGAACCTGGGAAAGGCGGAGGGTCTTATCCTCGTTGAGATAGAACCTGGCAATATCTCCCACCTGGAGGAGCCGGTTCAGCGGTTTCCCGATCCAATCGTAACCTGAAGGTTCCAGAGTGAAGGAGAACGAAGCGATCCGGACCGTGGCGGTGCGGTCATCCCTTCGCACAACGAGACCGTCGTAAAGGCGGTCGGGAACGAGGTGGGAGAGTCCTCTCCAGGAAGAATGGCGGTAGGTCTGCAGGTCGGGATTTTCCTTGGAAACATTCACGATTCCTTCCGCCCGGTACCCCTTCTTCTCATCGATGACGTGAAGCTGGCGCTTCAGGGCGGCTTCCGCAACACGCTGAAGGTTCATGTCCAGCGTAGTCTGGACCTGAAGACCCTGCTGGTAAAGGGCTTCAGGACCGTAGGTCCGTTCGAGGTGACGACGGATCTCCTCGGCAAAATACTTACCTGTGAGCTCGGCCGGATTCTCCGGGCGGAGGTCAAGGGGGCGCGCCTGGATCTGTTTCGCCTGCTCTGCCGTTAAGTATCCGATGCGCTGGAGGCGCTGAATGACCCAGTTTCTTCGTCCTATGGCCCGATCCGGGTACTGAAAGGGATTATAACGGCTGGGACCCTGGGGCAGGCCGGCCAGGAGTGCGGCCTGGTGGATGAGGAGCTGATCCGGGCTCTTGTTGAAGTACCGCTTCGATGCTGCCGCAATTCCATAACTGCCCGAACCCAGGTAGACCATGTTGCAGTACATGGCCAGGATTTCATCCTTGGTGAGCCGCTTTTCAAGGTCAAAGGTCAGGATGGCTTCTTCGATCTTTCGTTTGATCGTCTTTTTTTTGGTCAGGTAGAGTTCGCGGGCAAGCTGCTGGGTGATTGTACTGCCTCCCTGGGAATAACTGCCGCTTCGAATGTCGCTCAGAATGGCCCGGACAATGCTCTTGATATGAATTCCACCGTGGGTGTAAAACTCGGAATCTTCCGCAGCCAGGACACAGGCTCGGACCATAAAGGGAATCTCGTCCGGGCGCAGGGGAATTCTTTCTTCGATGGCATACCGGGCAAAGATCTTCCCGTCCCGGGCGTAGAGCTGTGTGGTTCGAGGTGGAGCCAGGCGTGTGACTCCCTCCACTTTGGGAACCTCGAAGACCCGACCCGTCAGGACCCCGGCGAGGGCGCCCAGAAGAATGGGAAGGGCCAGAAGGATCAGGATTTTCCGGGAACGGCGCATGGAACCGTAGGATAACATACGGCCCGCGACGCGTCCATGGATTTGCGGGGGTTATCGCTTTCGAAATCTCCGCAGCAGAGATGAAAACCCGGACTCCCTCCAGCGGGGAAGAGCGTCCATCGCGCACGCTTCTCCCCTGTCAATCAGGGAATCGATTTCCTCGAAATCGTACCAGGGTATGGATGTAACTTCCGGAGTCAGGGCCAGGTCGGCCCGCTCCAGGTGTAGACGGGTCAATTCCATGGAGGTGATCTGGTGAGAGCGCTGCAGGGTCTCGAAGATATTTTCATCATCGGCCATGGGAGCCAGGCCCTCACCGACGTGGACCGCGATCACGGGTTCCCGGGCCCGGGAACGAGCCGTCATGACCGGAACCACGTCCGTGACACATCCGTCCAGAAGGTGCATGGAGTTCCTCCGGAGTGGAGGGAAGACCCCGGGGATGCTGGAAGAGGCCAGAATGGCGTCCCGCAGGAGACCCCGGTCCAGTTCGATCCTCCTTCCCGTAGCGATGTCGGATGCCACGGCAACAAAGGGAATGACTGTGGCATCAAACGTCAGATCGGGTACAAGTTCCTCGACAGCGTGGATCAGGCGTTTCTGTTCAAAGACACTTTGCTTGGCCAGGGAGATGTGGAGCATGACCCGGTCCCGGATTCTCTGTCCCAGGATTCCGAGGGCCGAAGGGTTCTCCTGCCGCTTTAACCGGGAAAGACCCGACCTCCGATAGGCATCGCTCTTCAGAAAGGCTTTGATATGGGTTTCGATCTGATAGGCGTCCATTCCCAGGGCATAGAGCGATCCAACGATGGCCCCCATGCTCGTTCCCGCGATGAAGGCAGGCCGGATATCCAGCTTTTCCAGGGCACGCAGAACACCAATATGGGCCAGGCCCCGGGCGCCTCCTCCACCCAGAGCCAGAGCGGCGGAATGCTTTTTGAACAGCATGAAACTATTGTATCACCGGCAGGGTAGGGGTAGGATGAAACCATGGCTGTTTCCCTGGTCGTCGTGAACTACTTTTCATCCCGTGAACTGGCCCGTCTTCTGGACTCTCCCCACGGGTGCGATGAAGTCATTGTCGTAGATCATTCGGAAAGCGCGGGGGAGGCAGAAGCCCTGGATTCCCTTCCCATCGACCGTCTCATCGTCCGGAACAATTCGGGATATGGAGACGGCCTCAATCATGGTGTTTCCCGGGCGAAGGGAGACGTCGTCCTTCTGGCCAACCCGGACCTGGTGTTTGGGAAAGGGGCGACGGAAGCGCTTACATCGGTTGTACAGAATGAGAAGGTAGGCGCGGCTGGCCCCCGGTTCTGGTGGGGAACGGAGAGGAACTGGCTCCTTCCCCACGCGTATGACCTTTCCTTTCGGTCGGAATGGATGAGCCGCTGGATGCCCCGGCGGAACACGCTCCGCTATTTGACAGCACAGACAAAATTCTGGAAGACCGGAAAAACCATCGATTGTCCTGTCCTCTCCGGCGCCATCCTGGCCATGCGGAGAGAAGTCTTTACTTCCCTTGGAGGGTTTGATCCGAAGTACTTTCTCTTCTTTGAGGAGAATGATCTTGCCAGAAGGCTGATTCGATCGGGGTACAGGCTGAAGATGGTTCCGGAGGCTGAAATTCACCACGGCGTGGGCTGTTCGCTGGGACCGTCGACCTATGAAGATGCTCATCTGCAAAGCCTTCAACGATTCCGACACCTTCATTTCCCCCTGTGGTACCGTCTTCTCTATCCCCATCCCCCTCCTGAAGCCGGCCTTGCGTGGAAAGAGAGATCTTCTGTCGCTCTTCACAGTGAAGATGTCCTTCTCCTCTCACCCCACGCCTCCTTCATCCCGTCCGCCGCGCGATTGGTCCGGGAGGGGGATACCCTGACCGCTCTGCCTCCCATTCCGGCGGATCAGGGGTCCCGTTTCCATCTGGCGGTTCTCTCCGGTTCCACCCTTGGGTATGCCGGAGAGATTCAGGTAGAATAGGTTCCGTGGAGGAAAGAAACTACGTTCCCTATGAATCGAGCCTCCTTCCGGGAGAGCGCTTTGTTGTTCTGGCTCCCCATCCCGATGATGAGGTTCTCGGCGCCGGAGGGTCCATGGCTCTTCTTGCGGCGCAGGGCAGGAAGGTTCATGTCCATATCCTGACCGGAGGATCGGAGCAGGGGGATCCTGAAACACGCCAGAGTGAAAGTCGGAAGGCAATGGAAACACTGGGGATCGATGAACCGACCTTCCACGACTTTCCCGATCGGGGACTTTCCTCCCGGGAAGGGGATCTGAAAGAGCTGATCCTTTCCATCCTCCATGAAGAAAACCCGGACTGCCTCATCCTTCCGGGACCCCATGAAGCCCATCCGGACCATCGTGCCCTGGCCGCGGTTCTCCTTACCCTCCTGCATGAACTGCGGCCGGGAGATCGGGACTTCGGGCTGATCCGGGACCTCACCCTGGCCTTCATGGAGATTTCCCTTCCTCAGCAGATCAACCATCTTGTCGATATTTCCTCCGTGATTGAAACAAAATCCCGCGCGCTGGCCCTTTTTTCATCCCAGCAGGCATTCCGGGACTACGCGGAAAAGATGGCCGGGCTCAATGCGTACCGTTCCACGACCCTGCTGCCTCCCGCCACCCACGCGGAAGGCTTTCGGGTCATGGCCGCGGGAAGCGCGGCTCTCCATCCTCTGACCGATTTCTTCCCGCAGGGGCTTCCATTCGCACCCGCCTCTCCCACCATCTCGATTTCTCTCATTATCCGGACGCGCAACCGTCTCTCTCTGCTGGAGGAAGCGCTTCGCAGTGTCTCGGAAGCCGAAGCGCCGCCCGAGCAGGTGATCGTCGTCAACGATGGAGGCGAGGATCCAGGTCCTGTCGTGAGCCGGTTTTCCACCCTTCCCGTGGAGGTGATCTCCTTCCCCGCCTGCAGGGGTCGGGGGGTTGCAGCCAATGAAGGCCTGCGCCGTTCCTCACAGGATGCCGTAGCCTTTCTGGACGATGACGATATCGTCTATCCTGAGCACTTTCAGACACTTCGAAGAGCAATGGGGCATGCGAATGTGGGCGTTGTGTACAGTGATGCCGTCTCCACCATCCATGGATGGGACGATAACGGGACGCCCCTTCCGCCTGAAAGGCACCTCTCCTACGGACGGGACTTTGATCCGGACCTTCTTCTCTACGATAACTACATTCCCTTTCATACCCTTCTCATCCGAAGATCCCTAATCGATCAGTCCGGGCTCCTCAGGGAGGATCTCGATCTATTCGAGGATTGGGAATTTCTCATCCGGCTCTCTTCCCTGACTCCCTTTCACCACGTTCGAAGGGTTACCTGTGCCTATCGACACTTCCGTCAGGGAGCCACGCTGGGCGTGGACCCCACTTCAAGGCAGGATTTTTCCCGGGCTCGATGCAGGGTTCTGGAACTTACCCGGGAGAAGCGGTCTCCGGAGGTGGAAGAACGGGTTGTGAGGCGCCTTCGAATCACCCTGGACCAGACCCGGGAGAAGCTCGTGGAGTTTGAGGGGGAACTGCAGTACCATCGCCGGACCTCCGAACAGCTTTCCCGGGAAGTCCATCGGCTGGGGAGCGATCTGGGACAGGTTTCCGATGCCCTCCATCGGGAGCGGGGAGAATGGGAGAAAGAAAGACTCGAGTCCAGGGATCAGGTAGTCGCCGTCCGGGAGGAGCTGGGGGAGCGGGAAGAAGCGCTGAAAAAGCTCCAGCTGGAAAATAGCCAGCATCAGGACCATCTGCGGGCCGCCTTTGAAGAGATCGAGCGGCTGAACGGGATCCTGAGTCAGATTTATGCGTCCCGTACCTGGAAACTGCATACCATGGCGGAGCGGCTGAAGGGACGGAAGGGCTAGGTCTTTCCGTGCGCATTGCCGTCATCAGTGATTCCCACGACAACCTGAAAGCTGTGGAACGGTTTCAGTCCCATGTGACATCTCATCCGCCCGACCTCATCCTTCACGCGGGCGACATCGTGGCACCCTTTACGGCCCGGCTCTTTCTCGAGATCGCCATCCCCATCCGGGCCGTCTACGGAAACAATGACGGGGAAACGGGCGGTCTGGCATCCCTCTTTACCGGTATTCACTCCATCCAGAGGCCGCCCTTCACAGGAGAGTTCGGCGGGAGGAAGATCTTCATGGTTCACGATCTTGCAACGGAGGGAGACCTTATCAGGCGGGAGTGTCCCGACGTGGTGATCCACGGACATACTCACCGCCTGGAAATGGTACGAAGGGACGGCTGTCTCTATCTCAATCCCGGTGAACTGGGGGGCTGGGTGACCGGGAAATCAACCTTTATGATGCTGGAAACTGAAAACGTATCTGTCGAGAAGGTCGACCTGGAGGTGAGGCCATGACCGTTGAGCATCCGATGATCCTTGGAGGAAAGGAAGTTCTCACGGGGGATCTGCTTCCCGTGGTCAATCCCTTTACCGGTGAGACTGTGGCCTGTGTGCACCGGGCGGGAGAGGGGGAGGTGGAGTCGGCCATTACGCTGGCCGCCAGGGGTGCGGAGGCCATGAAGGCTCTTCCCCTGCATCGGCGATCAGAGATCCTGACCGGTGCGGCAGTGCGTCTGAAAGACAAACGGGAGCATGTTGCGCGGACGATTTCGGAGGAGGCAGGAAAGCCCCTCCGTGCAGCCCGGGCCGAAGTCGATCGAGCCATCTTCACCTTTGAACTGGGGGCCTCCGAGGCCGGACGTGTGTCGGGAGAGATTCTTCCCCTCGACCTGGTCCCCTGGGGAGAGGGTGCCCGGGCCTACGTGGAGCGATTTCCCATCGGGACCATCGTGGCGATCACTCCCTTCAACTTTCCCCTCAACCTGGTTGCCCACAAGCTGTCTCCCGCATTTGCTTCGGGCAACAGCGTGATTCTCAAGCCTTCCTCGGAAACACCCGTGACTTCCCTGGTTCTTGCCGGCCTTCTCTATGATGCCGGCCTGCCTCCGGAGGCCCTCTCCGTCCTTCCCATGGCCTCCACACTGGCCCCTCTGCTGATTTCCGATCCGCGGCCCGCCATGGTTACCTTCACCGGGTCTCCCCAGGTCGGGTGGCCCCTGAAGGGGCTGGCCGGCAAGAAGAAAGTCACGTTGGAACTGGGGGGAAACGCCGCCGTCATCGTGCACCATGACTGGGACGTGGAAGACGCAGTCCGTAAGTGCATCGCGGGCGGGTATGGCTACTCGGGGCAATCCTGCATCTCGGTTCAGCGGATTTATATCCATGCCGACGGTTACGAATCCTTCAAAAGCCGGTTGATTCAGGGAGTGCGGGCATTGAAATCCGGAGACCCAATGAAAGAGGATACCGATGTGGGTCCCCTGATCACGGAGAGTGCGGCTCGAAGTGTCGAGGAGATGATCCGTGAGGCATGTTCGAACGGAGCCTCTCTCCTCACGGGTGGAGACCGGAAGGGATCCATGGTGGAACCCGCAATCCTTGAAGGCGTCGGAAAGAACCAGAAGATCTATCGCCAGGAAGTCTTCGGTCCCGTGACCCTTCTGGAACCCTATGAAGATTTTGACCGGGCCCTCGCGGCCGTCAATGACAGCGACTACGGTCTCCAGGCCGGGCTGTTTACACGTGACGCCTATCGGATCCGGAAGGCCTTCGAATGCCTTGAGGTGGGAGGTCTGGTCGTGGGTCAGGCGTCCGCGTACCGGATCGACCATCAGCCCTATGGCGGAGCAAAGGATTCGGGCTTTGGACGGGAGGGGGTCCGCTACGCCATGGAGGAAATGACGGAGAGGAAGGTTCTGATTGTCACAACCTGACGGACGGCATCCTCCCTGTCCAATCCTGACCCTCCTGACCGATTTCGGATGGCGCGACAGCTATGTGGGAGAGGTGAAAGGCGTCCTGCTCTCTTCCTGCCCCGGCATCCACCTGGTGGATCTCTCCCATGACATTCCCCCGGGGAATATCTGGCATGGAGCCTATGTCCTGGCGCGCCAGCTGATTCACTTTCCCGGAGAGGCCGTACATCTTGCGGTGGTCGATCCCGGTGTGGGAAGCGAAAGAAAGGTGCTCATGGCTCATTCCCGCCATGGCACAATTGTCGCCCCGGACAATGGGCTCCTGACCTTCGCCATGGAATGGATCCCGGATCTGGCCATCCGATGGGTGGTCACCCCTCCTTCCGGGCAGATATCCCCGACCTTCCATGGCCGGGATCTCTTTGCCCCCCTGGCCGCGAAGCTTGCGTCCGGTGAAGATCTGGATGGGATGACCCGGCCCCTGGACCGGCCCGTACGGCTGAGCTACGAACCGCCGGAAAAGAGGGGATCCTGCTGGACCGGAACGGTCCTTCACATTGACCATTTTGGAAATGTGATTACCGATATCCCGATCAAGGAACTGCGGGGAGCCTGCCGGATCGGACCTCACGTAATATCGGCCTGGGCCCGATGCTTTGCAGAAGCTGAATCCGGGTCTCCCTTTCTCTATTCAGGTTCAGGCGGAACCATGGAAATTGCCCTTCCCGGCGAGCCGGCCCATCTCCGCCTGAGTGTTTCCAGAGGACAGAAGGTCATCCTCGAACTCTGAGGAAGGTAGCAGGCTCCGGCTCACGCACCTGCGTCCATCATGAAGGGTCGCCTTTCCCGGGATTGTGCCGGTACGCGATGACCCGGACCTTTTCCATCGTCACCAGGCCCTCGTGAATGATGTGATCCAGTTCGGGAAGAAAGGCCTCGATCTTTTCGCCGGTATCCACGATTTCGATTACGATGGGGAGATCTTCCGAGAGCCGAAGTACCTTCGATGTGTGGATCCGGCTGTTGGCGCCGAACCCGAGAAACCCGCGAAGAACCGTGGCTCCTGCCAGGCCTCGCTGACGGGCCTTTTCCACAATAACTTCGTGGAGGGGTCTGCCTTCAACCCGATCGCTTTCACCGACAAAGATTCGCAGGAGAAATGCCTCGAAGGGAAGTTTCATTGAACCAGCCTCCTTTTACACCATTCGCGCCAGGACGGTCCCGGCCAGAAGTGCGATCAGGCCGAGACCATTTTGAAGGAGCAAATTTGCCGCTGCGTAGAGCCACTCTGCGGACCGGATCAGCTCACCCGTCTCCAGGATTGCGGCGGAAAATGTCGTGAACGCACCCATAAAACCAACAAGGATGAGAGTGCGGGTACCCGAGGGAACAGGCCACCGATGCTCGAACAGAGTCCACAGGAAACCTGCCAGGAAGCAACCGGTCAGGTTGACGACGACGGTTCCCCAGGGGAAGGACGAACCCAGTACCCGGTGCGTCCATCCCGCCAGACCGTACCGGGTCAGGGTTCCCAGTGCCCCGGCGCATGCAAGCCATGCCAGCTTTTGAACCATCAGGAAGTCCTCCTTGTCGGATTGAGCCGTGTTGGGTCCGAACGGGGGGAATACGTCCGCAGGGAACCGTATTCCCGACCGCGGTTTCTATTGTAGCAATCCCGGTTCAGGGGATGAAGCTCGTAGCGCCGTTCCTTCCATCCGGATGCCCCGGCCCTTCAGAAAACAATTAGGCTTCTGTCGAATAGATAGACTATAATGACGCCATGAAGATAGATAAGATTCATGTTACGTGTCCCCACTGTCAGGCCCGTCTCACGGTGGACCGGGAAACGGGAGATCTGCTTGCTTCTGAAGTGTCGCGGGAAAAGAACAAAATATCGTTGGAGGATCGATTAAAGGCCCTGGACAGCGAGAAGGAACGGTCCGATGAAATCTTTCAGCAGCAGATGAAGGCTCTGGAAGATAAAGACCGGCTTCTCGAAGAGAAATTCAAGGAAGCCGTTAAGAAATCGAAGGAAAGCGATCCCGGAAAGCCGATACGAGATATCGATCTGGATTGATCATTCCAAATCAGGCAGGACCGGATGAAGGGGCCGGATCCTGAAGGGCTTGATTTTGGAATAAAATATGACTATATTACTTTATGAATAGATAGGGAGGTATCGGGTATGAAGTATAACGATGTAACACTCACGAAAATCTCCGAAATCCTGAAAGTGATGTCGGAACCGATGCGGTTGAAAATTCTTCAGAGTCTCCATGAAGGAGAGCGCTCGGTGACCGATATTCTGAAGGAAACGGGGGGCCATCAGGCAAATGTATCCAAGCACCTGGGAATTCTCAGGAGAATGGGGCTGGTTGCATGCAGGAAAGACGGTCTTAACGTCTACTACTGCCTGAGCGATGACAGCATCTTCTTGATCTGTGACGGGATTTGTGATTATCTGAAACGCAAGATCATCAAAGACCAGGAACTGTTGTCCAGCCTCGAATCTTCCTGAACCGAGTTTCCACCGTTTCACGGCCCGTCGCCCCGTGGAATCGGTACCCGTCGCGACGAATGAAAAAAAGAACGTGAAAGGAGAAGCAACCATGAACGATGTGAAACATGCAGATGAGCCCGTAGAAATCAGTGACGGCACCTTTGAAGCTGAGGTACTTTCCAGTGATATCCCCGTACTCCTCGATTTTTGGGCACCCTGGTGCGGACCCTGTCTCATGATTGCCCCCACCCTGAAGGAAGTGGCCAAAGAGAAGGCAGGAGTCGTTAAAGTAGCGAAGCTCAATACCGACGAAAATCCGATGACCCCGGGAAAATTTGGAATCATGGGAATTCCCACGCTGATTCTCTTCAAGGATGGTCAGATCGTTGATCGTCTCGTGGGTGCCGTGCCGAAAAAGAAGATTCTGGAGATCCTGGAGAAAGTCTGATGCCTCTGTATGAGTACGCCTGCCAGGCGTGCGGTGAATCCTTCGAGATGCTGGTCTTTTCCTCCGCCGAGACGGTGGATTGTCCGTCCTGCGGCTCGGAAGACGTCCGCAAAAAGGTTTCCGCCGTCGGACTCAGCGGCGGAGGCTGTGTTTCGACCGGATCCGGCTTTACCTGAGGAGTCTGACTCCGGGCAGGCTGCCCGGAACGAAATGTTGATGTTTTCTTATTTTCTGGGTTTAAAGAAAGCCGAAGCATCGAGGTGAGTAAGAAAGGGAGAGGCCTCTCTCCCATTGATGAGGATCTTCACGCTTCGGGCTTCGGAAAAGTTCAGGCTCACCCCATTCACAATGGCGTACACCATGGTCGATTCTTCTTCACTTCCCATTCCCGGTGGCTCGGCTTCCGGAAATTCCAGATCCAGCACGCACATCCCTTTGGAGGGGAAGTAGACGGCCCGTGGACGCAGGCCGCGAGGGAAAGGGGATACCAGATGTTCGGGAAACTTCATCGCAAAATAGGAATCCAGCATGATAAGAATACCCTTTTCCGGTGATGAAAAAGCGGGAATCTCCCCAACGAAGGGTTGAAGGGATCCCGATCCCGGATTAACACCGAAAAAGGTGATCTGTGCCTTTCCCTCCCCCGAGGCGGGCTGTTCGGGGGAACCGGTTTCCTGAGGCTGAAGGGTGGTGGGAGTATTTCCGCCCGAGCAGGCCGCCAGCCCGAAGAACAGGGCAAGGACTAATGCACGAACCAACGATCCCCCGTCTGAATCTGAAATTGATGAACCGCGTCGGCAACGGCCTGTGCCTGAAGGGTGAGATACTCTTCTGACTGAAGCATCTCCACATCCTTGGGGTTGGTGAGAAATCCCAGCTCGATCAGGATCGCCGGCATGGTGGCTCCCATCAACACGCGGAATGGCGCCTGCTTCACGCCTCGTTCCGGTAAACCGGTCGCATCGGCGATCGACCTGGCCGTCAGATCGGCAAGGCTGGCGGATCCTCGAATCGTGGCACTTTGCGCCAGGTCCCAAAGGATGAACTGAATATCGTCGGTCCTGGTCGGAGAGAGATTTTCGTCCTCCGCAAGCACCTGAAGCTGACGATCGACGGTGTCCAGGGTCAGATAGTAGACTTCCGCACCATGGGCTGAGGAGGTGCGGGCGGAGTTGGCATGGATGCTGATAAAGGCATGGGCCCGCACTTCGTTGGCCTTGGCGGTCCGCTCATCCAGATCGATATCGATGTCATCCTGTCGGGTCATTACGACATCGTAGCCGTACTGATCTGCAAGAATCCGACGCACCTTCAAGGCCGCCCGGAGGGTGAGATCCTTTTCCGTCAGACCCTCTCCATTTCTGGCTCCCGTATCTTTTCCGCCGTGGCCGGGATCCAGTACCACGGTAAACCGGGAAGGCGGGGAAGGACTCAAGGGAGGGGTCTGGCGTGCGGGTGTGGTGGAAGAGACCGCTCTGGACGGTGCCCGGGAAATATCCAGGACGATGCGAAAGGGAGACTGCAGTGTGTACGAGCTCACATTGGATCCGGCATTTAAGAGCTGAACAATTATTTCCTGGCGGCCCGGAACGATCGAACGGACAAGGGGATCCTTGATCTCCGGCAACGGGTTCTGGAAATAGAGGGGGCGTCGAAAGGCTATCCGGACCGTGTCATTTTCCGTCTCGACGGAATAGGTGGCCTCCTGTTCAAGCATGATGACAAGCTTCGTAAAACCCGTAAGGTAGTGAAGCTGGACCCCCGTGATCACAAGATCGGAAGCTGTGCGGCGGCTGATAATCAGGGTCTGGGTTCCGCTTCTGCACTGGGCTCCGATGAGTGGGCAGAGGATTCCATCGTAAAAATCGAGGGGAAGGAAGCACTTTTCACCCTGGATGACGGGAGCGGTGGAAAGGGATTTCAATTCACCATCCACGACGACGAACTGACTGTCCGTGCCAAAGACAAGGGTATGGCCTTCGATTTCAATCCGCCACCCCTGGGTCAGTTCGAATTGGCCGAAGGTGGCGCCCAGTTCCCGTACGATGGGCTGAAGTTCGATCAGGGTCGTGCCTCCCTGGGGGAAAGCTGTCGCGGGAACGGGAGCCTGATCGATGATGATCGTAAATGCCAAAAGGAGAGCCAGCACGGATTTATTGTACGATGTTCCCCGGGGTGGCGCAAGACTGCCCTGTTTTGAATGGGTTTTTGTCAGAGAAGGAGCATGCAGTCCCCGTACGAATAGAAACGGTAGCCGGATTGGAGGGCGTGGGCGTAGAGATCGAGAACCCGCTCCCGTCCCGCAAAGGCGGACACCAGCATCAGGAGGGTCGAGCGGGGAAGGTGAAAGTTCGTTAACAGTCCGCCCACCACCTGAAATGGGAATCCGGGTTCAATAAATAAATCGGTGCTCCGCTCCCCGGGCAGGATTTGACCTCTTCCCTGGATGCAGGCCGCTTCCAGGGTGCGAACGGAAGTCGTTCCCACCGCGATGATTCGCCGCCCTTCCTCCATGGCCCGGTTCAATTTCTCTGAAGCTTCCGCTGAAATAAGATACGATTCCCTGTCCATGGGGTGATCGCGGGTGTCTTCCGCCTTCACGGGACGGAACGTGCCCATAGAAACATGGAGGGTGATCGACACGATCTCGATGCCCATGATTCTCAGGGAATCGAGGATATCGGGCGTAAAGTGAAGGCCCGCCGTGGGGGCCGCCACGGAGCCGTTCGCCCTGGCATAGACGGTCTGATACCAGGTCCGGTCTTCCGGTCGATCCTCGCGACGGATATAGGGGGGAAGCGGGATGTGACCGTGACGGTCCAGGATCGTCTGAAAATCGGCGGAGCCTTCCACGATCCTTGTGCCTTCCGCCCCTGTATCGACAATCCGTATCGAATCCCCCCCGGGGAATTCGACCCGGGCCCCGGGAAGGAGCTTCCTTCCCGGCCTTCCCAGAGCGACCCATCGACCCTCCGTCTCCGGTCTGAGCAGGAAGATCTCCACCTTTCCCCCCGTGGGAAGGCTTCCCATGAGCCTGGCCGGAATCACCCGGCTGTCGTTCAGAACGAGAAGATCCCCGGGACGGAGAAAGGAAGAGAACGCTCCGATCGTCGTGTCGATGGGGGTCGCTTCGTCTCTTCGGGAAACCAGCATCCTGGAAGTCCCGCGCGGTGCGGGCTCCTGGGCGATGGCTTCCCCGGGAAGGTCGTAGGCAAAGAGATTTACATCCACGGCGGACTATTATACCCTTGCGCCATGAAAGCTGCAGTCGTCCGGCGATACGGTTCCATCCGCAATATGGAGATTCAGACCTGGCCCGATCCGGTCCCCGGTCCAGGAGAAGTTCTGGTTGCCGTCCGGGCCGTCGGTCTCAATTTCGCCGACATCATGAGCCGCCTGGGTGTCTATCCGAAAACGCCACCCGTTCCCTTCGTTCCGGGTCTCGAGTGCGCCGGAGACGTTGTGGCTGCAGGAGAAGGAGTAAAGCGTCTCAAGATCGGGGATCGAGTCCTCGGGTTCACCGGATTTGGAAGCCATGCCGAACTCGCCTGCCTTCGGGAGGACCTGGCAACCGTCCTTCCCACTGCAATGCCCTGGACCGATGCCGCAGCCCTGATGGTCACCTACCTGACGGCGTACCATGCCCTCTCCCACCTCGCCAACTGCCATCCGGGCGAGCGGGTGCTCATCCATTCCGCCGCGGGAGGTGTCGGGACCGCGGCCATTCAGCTGGGCCGATATTTCAACCTGGACATGATTGGAACGGCCGGCTCGGACGCCAAGTGCGAGGTGGTCAAAAACCTGGGTGCCGACATGGCCATTCACTACGGAAAGGAACGGTTCGATCGAGAGATCCGGGAAAGGTTCGGTCCGGCCTGCCTTGACATCGTCCTGGATGGTGTCGGGGGCTGGGCCTTTCGGCCCGGCTGGAAACTGCTGGCCCCCATGGGTCGCTACGTTCTCTTTGGTCTCTCCAGCGTGACCGGCAGGGGAGGATTGAACCGCCTTCGCGCCCTGGCTCAAATGGTGAAGATGCCCTATCTTCATCCCTTTCCCATGGTTTCAGGGAACCGGGGCATCATGGGATTCAACCTCTCTCTCCTCCTGTCCCGCCGGGACCTCCTCGAGGCCGCGATGAGGAAGATCCTTAAGCTATATGAATCGGAGATCCTCTGTCCCGTGGTGGGCCAGACCTACCCCTTTTCCGAGATCTGCCGGGCCCATGAGGCTCTCCAGGGAAGAGAAACCATTGGAAAGGTCGTGGTTCTCATCGAGTGAAGCCCGGGTAAGAGGGAAGTCTAGTACAATAGGTACCGCCATGAAACTCGGCCTCTATTCCAGATTCACCCGCCCCTTCACGCTCCTCCCCCCCCTCATGGGCATCCTGTCCGGTGCGGTATGCGCCTTCGGGTCGATTCATAATCCCGACCCGGAAAGGCGGATCACGCTTTCCCTTGTCCTTGTGATCGTCCTGGGTTCCCTCTGCGCCTCCCTTCTCAATGCGGCCTCCAACGTCATCAACCAGATCTATGACCTGGAAATCGATCGGAAGAACAAACCGTCCCGCCCCCTCGTCACGGGAGAGATCTCCATGCGCAGTGCCTGGATCTATGGATTGTGGCTCTACGTCCTGGCCCTGGTTCCCACATGGCTTGTGGTTACCTATCCCTACACAACCTGGAGTCAGAAGTTTTCCGCACCGCTCATCCGACATGAAACCTTTTTCATCTATCTCGTCGGGCTCCTCTTTACCTTCATCTATTCCGCTCCCTTCCTTGGACGGACCAAACGGCTGGGGATCTGGGCCAATATTACGATCGCCATCCCCCGGGGAGTACTCCTGAAGGTGGCGGGCTGGACCTTTGTGGCGTCCATGTTCTCCACGGAACCCTGGTTTATTGGATCGATCTTCGGTCTCTTTCTCCTGGGGGCATCCTCCACGAAGGACTTTTCCGACATGGAAGGCGACCGTTTGGGGGGGTGCATTACCATGCCGATCCGCTACGGCGTCCGTAAGGCGGTCTACATGATTTCCCCCTCCTTCATCTTCCCCTGGCTGCTCATGCCTCTGGGGGCGTGGATGAAGGACCCTCTCTCCCCCGAGCACACGATCCTGACGGGAAATCCCTATATTCTCACCGGGCTTGGCATCGGGCTGTGCCTCTGGGGAATCTACACCGTGTCCCTCCTTCTGAAAGACCCCGACGCGCTAGCCACCGTGGAGAATCACCCATCCTGGACTCACATGTACGCCATGATGATGGCCGCCCAGGTCGGCTTCGCCCTGGCCTATCTCTTCTGAATTTTCATCTCCCAAAAAATTAGGGACTGTCCCGGGTTTATTGGGGGACATGTACTTGTTACGTGTCCCCGGATTATAAGACGAATTAATCAACTTAACCATTAACAACAGATGATCAGGCTATAATAACCATAACTACTCATGGGTATCGCACGTTATATCTGCAAACGGTTGTCCACTTGGCGCGCAAGGATTACAGCGGTATGTATTATCCTGCTCTTCCTTATGGTGGGCTTTGTTGCCATGAATACTTATCAGTTTCGGTACACGGGGTTCTGTCCTTCGTGTGGAAGCACATTCCGGGCATCGACATGGATGATTTGTTTTTTCCCTGAAGAGTTACCCCCGATCGATGAACCAGTTTGGCAAGGATTTCATAGACTGTTAATAGAGCCCTCTCCCGCATATAATGATTTTTTGTTGCGTCATCACGAGCACGATTTCTATTTCACACAGGGAAATCCGTTTCGGATGGGGTTTTTATGGGCCGGTTGTGCAACGGGTGGAATAGACAGGGATACAAGTGGAAATCAAAACGACCTTCTGTATCTATACAACCAAAACAAGAGGTTCCGGAAGTACATTAAAGAAAAGATCCATAATGGTGAACTGACCCGGCAGGACATGGTGAATGTTCTTTCCCCACCCAGGTTAAATCAGAATCAAAATTCAGAAACGGAAGGTAGCGAAAAATCAAGGATTTCACGAAAACTAATTGAACAATGGAAATTGCAAGCTGAGCTATCAAGTGAAAGGAAATAGACTGAGAAATTTCTTGACAATAACATATTTCGGGAGTAGGTTTTATTTATGACTCGGGGGGAATTATTGAAGGATGAATAATCGCAAAATTCCTTGGGTGAGGTGTTATGGTCAATAACACCAGCGAAATTGAAAAGAGGTTATGGGGTGCGGCGGATGAGCTGAGGGCGAACTCGCGGCTGAAGGCGTCGGAGTGAGGCCATGAATCGACGTGATCTCGAGATCCTCATCCAGGAAGGGGAAGGTACAACACTGGAGTTCAAGGAGAGCCTCTCAGGTGCGCTCTCGCGGGAACTGGTGGCCATGGCCAATACGATCGGGGGGAAGATCCTGCTTGGTGTGCGCGACGACGGTACGATGGCAGGAGTAAGAGATTCGAACCGCCTCCGCGCGCAAGTCCAGGATCTCGCCCGCAATTGCGATCCACCTGTCAACATTCTCATCACACCGCTGGATAACATTCTTGTGATCAGTGTACGGGAGAGCGAAAACAAACCAGTCCAATGCAGTGAAGGATTCTTCTGGCGGCAGGGAGCCGCAACACAGAAACTCACCCGCGAGGAGATCCTTGACTTTTTCCGCTTCGAGGGAGCGGTTCGGTTCGATATGACACCCTGCCCCGATTTTCATTATCCGCAGGACTTCGAACGCGACAGGTACGACACCTGGCTGAAACTATCCGGCATCACCGGCCGGTTGAAGACCGAAGACGTGCTGGTCAACATCGAGGCGGCCGAACGATCGGGTGGAACCCTTCTATTCCGCAACGCCGGTGTCCTTTTCTTCGCCAAAAACGTGCGGCACTTCTTTAACCAGGCCTACGTTACCTGCCTGTTGGCAAAAGGAACGGATAAGGTCAACATTCTCGACCGGAAAGACTTCGATGGAGGGATCGTCAAAGATATTGAAGATGCGCTCCGTTTTATTGAACGTAATACCCGTACCGCCTACCGGATTGAACAACTCAGGCGTGAGAATATCCCGGAATACCCGATGAAAGCTCTTCGAGAAGCCGTCACCAACGCGGTCATGCACCGTGACTGGTTCATGGAGGGTGTCAACATCTTCGTCGAAATCTATGACGATCGGATCGAAGTCGTAAGCCCCGGCGGACTGCCAAAGGGAATGACACTTGCAGACCTGGGGACCAGGAGCGTCAGGCGAAACGCACTCATCGCCGACCTTTTGCACCGCATCGGATACATTGAGAAAGCAGGAACAGGGGTAAAAAGGATCCGTGAAGAAGCACGAAAGGGAGGCTACCCCCTGCCGACCTGGGAGGCAAACGACTTTGTCACAACTGTGTTCCGGCCGAACCCTGAAGTACGGCATGAGGTTGGCCAGACTTGGGCCCAGTCAGGGGCCCAGTCGGGACCAAGTCGGGACCAAGTCGAAATACTGAGAAACTGCCTGATCGAGAAGGCTTTAACCGATCTGTTGGAAATCGTCGGCCGCACCAACCGGACCAAGTTTAGGGACCAGGTACTCAAACCGCTACTGCAAGCAGGATGGTTGGAAATGACTATCCCGGACAAACCACGCAGCAGTAAACAACGCTACCGTTTGACCGAGGCAGGCCGCACATACCTGAACAACCAGCAGGATGAGGAATCTGCTGACCACGTAGAGGGGTAAAATTGACCATGGCTAACAATACAAGCGAAATTGAAAAGAGGCTGTGGGGTGCGGCGGATGAGCTGAGGGACATGGGGGAACGAGGCAGCGACCTTTTACAGTTATACTTTTGCGGAGAGGAGATCTGACATGGCCAAGAACAACAACGGAGCCAACATCGGTTTCGAACGGGAATTGTGGCAGACCGCCGACGCGCTCCGCTCCAACATGGATGCTGCTGAATATAAACACGTCGTGCTCGGCCTGATCTTCCTCAAATACATTTCCGATGCCTTCGAGGAGCAGTCTGCCAGGCTCGACCGGATCATCTGGGCCAATCTGGAGGACATCGGCTATGGCGGGTGAAATAAAGTTATTTAACGATTCGCCGGTTTCTTTTAATAACGGTCAGCCTTATTTAACGAACGTTGAACAAGGAGCCGCTGCGATATGAAAAGGAAAGTGACAGGATCTTACGTAACAGCAAATGTCGCCGGCGAACAGATCCGGGCCTTCATCCCCCATCCCTTGCCCCCCAATCCGTCCCTTGAACTGAACGACCAACGCCAGCGATTACTGGAACGCGCCACGCTGGCCCTGGGGCGCCTGGACAGCATTACCCTACTCTTGCCTGATCCCGACCTTTTCCTCTATGCCTATGTTCGCCGTGAGGCAGTGCTCTCTTCGCAAATCGAGGGCACGCAATCATCCTTGGCTCAACTGCTGCTCTTTGAATTGGAAGAAGCGCCGGGCGTCCCTTTAGATGATGTGACGGAAGTCTCCAATTATGTCGCGGCGCTCAACCACGGTATGGCTCGAATGAAAGAGGGCTTCCCTCTCTCCAATCGCTTGATACGGGAGATGCACGCCATCCTCCTTTCGCGCGGCAGAGGCAGCGAAAAATCTCCGGGGGATTTTCGGCGATCGCAAAACTGGATCGGCGGCACGCGCCCGGGGAATGCACACTTTGTCCCTCCACCTCCCCAGAATGTGGAAGAGTGCATGTCGGCGCTCGAACACTTTCTCTACGACCAGGGCAGCCCCGATCCTGCTCTCATCAAAGCAGCGCTGGCCCATGTCCAGTTCGAGACGATTCATCCCTTCCTGGACGGCAACGGAAGAATCGGACGATTGCTGATCGCCTTCATCCTGCATCACGACCACGTGCTGTCACAGCCCTTGCTGTATCTCAGTCTGTATTTCAAGCAGCACCGCTCCGAGTACTACCGTTTACTCGATCTGGTGCGCACCGAAGGTGATTGGGAAGCATGGGTGGATTTCTTTTTGGAGGGCGTGGAGCACACGGCTTCGAATGCGGTCGAAACCGCCCGCAGGCTCGTCAGTCTCTTTCAACAAGACGAGCAGAAGATCCAGACGCTTGGGCGCTCCACCTCCACCGTGTTGCGCCTCTTTCGCACTCTTTGTGAGCTTCCCCTTGTCACGTTGAACCAGATTTGCAAGCGCACGGGGCTTTCTTTCCCGGCGGCTGCCAAGGCCATGCAGGCGCTGGAACACCTTGGGATTGTGCACGAAATCACCGGCCTGCGCCGTAACCGCGTGTTTGCGTATCAGCAGTATCTGACGATTTTGAGCGAAGGCACGGAGCCGTTGTGAAGCGAATGAAAGTGATAAACCAGACCGCCACCCTGCACGAGCAGACGGAGCAGTCAGCCAGGCCCGACCGGATCACCTGCCTGCGCCGAGGCTTCGGCAGGCAGGTCTGGGACAAGCTGGAGGACATCGGCTATGGCGTGTGAATGTCAAGAAACAACCTTGGCTGATGTCGCGGTGGACGTATCGTATGGATACACCGAGAGCGCGACAACCGCCCAGGTCGGCTTCGCCCTGGCCTATCTCTTCTGAATTTTCATCTCCCAAAAAATAGGGCCTAAAGGGCTGTTGAAAAACCCCCTGCCTGATCAGAAGTGGACAAAAAGAGGGACTGTACCAGGGGAGGATGGAATGGGGTGGGACCGTCCCCTTTTTGTCCTTGTAATGATGGGCAAAAACCGCTGGGAAAGGCTGCGGTTTCGCCTCAAATTCCCTGAAACCAACACAGTCCATAGTTTTCGCCCATCTCACAAATTCATGTTTTTCACAGCCAACTGTCCCGGATTTTTTGGGGACATGTACGTGTTACGTGTCCCCCGATAAAAATCCCGTGCGCACTTGACAACCCCGGCCATGGGGAGTAATTTTTTACCATGCTCCTGGAGGGCTCCAAAGGCAAAACGTTTTGCAGGAGGCAGGTATGAAAAGAAAGAGTGCCAGGGCAGTGCTTCGGGCCTCCCGGGAATGTCAGTCGGTTTCGATGCCTCTGCCGGAAGGAGAGCGGATGAATGGCCAATAACACCGGTGAAATTGAAAAGAGGTTATGGGGCGCGGCGGATGAGCTGAGGGCGAACTCGCGGCTGAAGGCGTCGGAGTACTCCATTCCCGTCCTGGGGCTCATCTTCCTCCGGTACGCGGACTCGAAGTTTACCCATGCGCATGAAGAGCTGGAGGGAAAATCCACCGGCAGGAAGCAGATCGGGAAGGCCGACTACCAGGCGAAAGGTGTACTCTACCTGCCGGAACCGGCCCGCTTCGTGAATCTTCTTAAGTTACCAGAGGGCGGGAACATCGGGCAGGCCATCAACGATGCCATGAAGGCCATCGAGGCTGAAAACCCCGACCTGAAGGACGTCCTCCCCAAGACCTACAACCGGCTGGAGAATGCCACCCTCGTGGAACTGCTCAAGCTCATGGCTTCCATCCCCATGGACATCGAGGGCGACGCCTTCGGGAAGATCTACGAATATTTCCTGGGTAACTTCGCCCGGGCGGAGGGCCAGAAGGGCGGGGAGTTCTTCACTCCCACCTCGATCGTCAAATTGATCGTCGAGATCATCGAGCCCTTCCACGGCCGGATCTTCGATCCCGCCTGCGGTTCCGGGGGCATGTTCGTCCAGAGCGCCCGGTTCGTCCAGGAGCATAAGCAGAGGCCCACCGATGAGATCAGCGTCTACGGCGAGGAGCGCGTCGCCGAGACCGTCCGCCTCTGCAAGATGAACCTCGCGGTCCATGGCCTGGCAGGTGACATCCGGCAGGGCAACACCTACTACGAGGACCTTCACAACAGCAAAGACAGATTCGACTTCGTGATGGCCAACCCGCCCTTCAACGTGGACCGGATCGACAAGGAACGCCTGAGGGATGATAAGCGATTTCCCTTTGGCCTGCCCAGGACCGACAACGGAAACTACATCTGGATCCAGATCTTCGCCAGTGCCTTGAATGAAAAGGGGAGGGCCGGCTTCGTCATGGCCAACTCCGCCAGCGATGCCCGGTCCTCCGAGCTGGAAATCAGGAAGCAGATGATTGAAGACCATCTGATCGATGTCATGGTCGCCGTGGGAAGCAACTTCTTCTACACCGTCACCCTCCCCTGCACGCTGTGGTTCTTGGACAGAGAGAAAGCTTTGCTTCCTCCCTGTCCACCCTCACCCGGCCCTTTGGGCCACCCTCTCCCAGCGGGAGAGGGTAATAGCGTGTCAAAAGCTTCGCTTCCTCCCGGTCCACATTTCCGCGGGGGCTTTGACTTCTCGGACCTCGTGAAGCAGGCAAGAGAGCTGCGGAAGAAACAAACACCTGCGGAGGAACTATTCTGGCAATTAGTGCGGAACAGGCAATTCATGGACCTGAAATTCCGTCGTCAACACCAAATTGGTGACTACATCGTGGATTTCTACTGCCCGGAAGCCAACCTTATCATCGAATTGGACGGTTCTGTTCATGAAAAGGACTCAAGGCAGAAAATCGACAAAAAGAGAGACGCCTACCTAACCTCCGTTGGCAACAAAGTCATCAGAATCAAGAACGAGGACCTCATTGATTCAACACAAGATACTCTCCACAAGATATCTGAGAACCTCCCCTCTCCCCCTGGGAGAGGGGTCAGGGGTGAGGGTAAACAGAACGGTGTTCGCAGTCGGGACACTGTTCTGTTTATAGACGCGAGGCATACTTTTCGGCAAATCGACCGGGCCCACCGGGACTTCGAACCCGCCCAGCTTGAGTTCCTGGCCAACATCGTGAGACTCTACCGGGGCGAGGAACCCGAAGACCGCCACGGGAGTAAAGAGCTCATGGAAACCCACTTCCCCGACGGGACCTACGTCGACGTTCCCGGCCTCTGCAAGGTGGCCACCGTAGAGGAGATCGAGGCCCAGGGGTGGTCTCTCAACCCCGGCCGGTATGTCGGTGTCGCCGTCCAGGAGGACGACGGCGTCGACTTCAAGGAGCGCCTGCAGGAACTCAACGACGAACTCCAGGTCCTCAACGCCGAAGCTCGGGAATTGGAAGACCGCATATCCGACAACGTAATGAAATTGCTGGAGACAGACGTATGATCAGGCAACCAACAAACTCCCTCTCCCCTTGGGAGAGGGATGGGGTGAGGGTGCGTAGCACAGAAGATCGGATTGAGGAGAATGTAGCAATGTTGTTGGAAGATACTCAATAAATCTATGCACTTACTATTTGAAAACTGGACTCCGCGTATTTGCATGCATTGGGATAACAAACATGATTGAGTGCGTTCTAAAGGATCTTATTGACTTTTCGCGCGATGGGGAATGGGGAAAATCTGAAAAATTTGATAGATGTATCCCAATGGCTGTGATTCGAGGCACAGATTTCGATAAAGTTCGTGATGGTGACATTACTACTGTTCCAATAAGATACATTGCAGCAAAACAGGCAGAATATAAACAATTACATGGTGGAGAAATTCTAATAGAATGTGCTGGGGGTTCGAGGGGACAAATTACAGGTAGGACAATTTTCCTTAAACCAGAAATGGTAGTCAGCTTTGGCATTCCTGTGACATGTGCAAGTTTCAGCAGATTCATTCGCTTTAGAGAGTCGGACATATTTGACCCGAAATACATTTTTTGGCACCTTCAATACCTTTATGAATCTGGACATTTAGATCAATATCACACTCAACATACCGGAGTATCACGTTTCCAGTGGTCAACATTTGCGGAAAACGAGGTTCTTACATTACCACCCCTCCCAACCCAGAAAAAAATCGCATCGATCCTGTCGGCGTATGATGACCTGATCGAGAACAACCTGAAACGGATCAAGATCCTGGAGGAGATGGCGCAGAGGCTCTACCGCGAATGGTTCGTCCACTTTCGCTTCCCCGGCCATGAAAACGT